>JAOZNO010000141.1:0-6134 GCA_029933755.1 Bacteroidales bacterium
ACCTGCAATTTCACATAATTATCTTCACTCATTCCAGCAGGCTTTTCAGATTCAGAATTATCTATTAACGCTTGCTTTATATAGTTTGTTAATTCCGTTTCCAACGATTCATGATTATCAGAGTTTAATATAATATCAAAAGCACCTTTATTAATAAGTTTGACTTTCTGTAAATCCGAATCACTAATCCCGGAAGCGTCTCCGATTAACTCTTGTTGCAATAATAGTAATTTGTCGCCACGGATTCCTGTGCCTGCTAATAGAACAATAAAACTTATATCTTTAGATTCGGCAGCAACCATCGGTGCAATTATTCCCCCTTCGCTGTGCCCGATCAATCCAATTTTATTTTTGTTTATTTCCTTTCTTGATTTTAAATATTTCACCGCTGATTCTACATCACGAGCGAAATCCAGCGAAGTTGCTGTTTTAAAATCCCCTGTAGATTTGGCAGTTCCACGGTCATCAAACCTTAATACTGCAATTCCTTTTTTCGTTAAATGGTCAGCTAAAACAAGAAAGGGTTTATGACCAAATAATTCTTCATCCCTGTTCTGCGGCCCGCTACCGGTAATTAAAATAACAGCAGGAAAATTACCGTCTTTTTCAGGTAAAGTAAGTGTTCCTGCTAAAACAATTTTGTCTTTTGTATTTTCAAACTTTACTTCTTCGGAATAGTATGAATAAGGTTTAGTTGGTTCCTGGGGTCTGATAGGTTTTTCTGTTTCAACTTTCCCCTTAGTCAAATTCAATGGAAAAGATTGCCCCCTTTGTTTAAAAGTCCCAACAACAGTATTCCCCTTTTCCAAAATACCTTCGTACTGAATACCTGCAGTTAATATTTCAAGTTTTAAAATTGAATTTTCATAGCTTACAGAAGTTACAGGGATACCAAATGCACCCTGATCGGGACTGTCCATTGTTGCATTATAAGCGTTGTCTGTTTGGCTTATATTAAAAACCAGCCTTAATTGCGTTCCCTGCACTTTTAAAATCCCATTCCATTTACCTGTAATATCCTGACCAAAGGCAGTAAATCCAATTAAAACAGTTAGTAAAATTATTGTCAATTTTTTCATTTTATTTTTAGTCTTAAATAATTTCTGTATCTATATTGTTTATCCTATCTATTATTTCGTCGAGGATATTCCTTACCGTAGGATAACTAAGTTTCATATTTTGAGCCATCACCTTTAAACTACCGCTGGCTTTAACAAAATTTAAAATAAATTTCTGATCCTTGTCATTTAATTGTGTAATTATTGGTAAAGAATATAATCCTGTCACTTCTGTTTCACATTTTTCACAATGCAATTGTTTTACTTGTAATTGATTTTCGCAACTTGGGCATTTTATAGGAAGTTTTTTATTCATTTAAATTACTTTCAACAAATATAAATAAAATATTAACTTTATTAAACAAAATATTAATATTATTTACTAATAATTCATATTAATTAAGTATTTAATCATAAATTACCAGCTTAATAAACTAAATCTAATTATTAAAAACTGAAAAATAACAAAAAACATTTTGCCAATTAAAAAACATGCCCTATCTTTGACCAAATGGTTAAACTGTTTAGTTAAACTAAAAAGATAAACTATTTAGTTAATTTAATGATAAAAATAGATAAAGAAAATACCGAGGAAAAAATACTAAATGCTGCGAAAAAGGTATTTGTTACTAAAGGGAGTGATGGTGCACGAATGCAAGAAATTGCAGATGAGGCAGGTATTAACAAATCATTATTACATTATTATTACCGCAGCAAAGAAAAACTTTTTGCTGCAGTTTTTAAATTTGCATTTAAAAAGTTTGCACCTAATTTAATGGGCATTTTTGAAAATGAAAGTGATATCTTCACAAAAATCACCTCTTTTATTCATAGTTATATAGACATAATTAATAAAAATCCTTTTATTCCACTGTTTATTATTAATGAAGTGAGTAAAAAAAATGCAGGTTTTGTTGGTGCAGTTATTAAAAACTCAGGAATGAATATTGATTTATTTGAAAAAGAAATAAAAAAAGAAATAAAAAAAGGAACAATTAAGCAAGTTGATCACAGACAACTAATTGTAAATATTCTTGCACTTTGTGTTTTTCCATTTATTGGCAGACCAATTATCCAAAAAGTAGTTTTTGAAGATAATGAAAATCAATATGATGACTTTTTGAAATCAAGAAAAGAGGAAGTTAGTAACTTAATAATCAATTCAATAACCCTCACAGAGGGATCTGATAAATAGAAGTGAAAAGTACATTTTTTAAGATAATTTAAAATGAAAAAGCTAATAACATTTACTCTACTACTTATATTTACAAGTATTGCTGCTCAGGAAAATGACAGTTTAAACCTTGCAAATTGTCGGCAGCAAACCATACAAAAATACCCTTTAAATAATGATTTTAAGCATAATTATAAGGTAAATGAGCTCAAAATTCAAAATATAAAGACGATTTACTTACCCGTTTTAAACCTTACAGGGCAAATTTACCACGTAGCTGATGTGCCACATTATATATCAAGTAATCCTATGTTGGAAATTCCTCTAATTGGACAAGAGCAATATAAAGTTATGCTTGAGGCTAGACAGGTTATTTATGATGGAGGATTAATAAAAAGACAAAAAGCGGTTGAAGAATCGTCTCTACAAGTAAACAATCAAAGTATTAAAACGAAACTCTATTCTTTAAATGAACAAGTAAATGAAATATTTTTTCTGATACTTATTTTTCAGGAACAACAAAAACTATTAAAATTAACACAGCAAACTTTAGATAAACAACTTAAACTTGTTATTTCTGGTGTAAAAAATGGTGTTTTATTGCCTGGAGATGCCGATGTTTTAAAAGCAGAAATTCTAAAATTGGAACAAAGCATAACTGAGCTTAATGCAGGTAAAAAAAATGGCCTTGAAATATTATCCATACTTATGGATACAACTTTAACAAAAGAAGTGAATTTGATAATTCCTGGTTTGCAAAACCCTAAAGATGAACATAATATTAACAGGCCAGAACATAAATTAATGCAATACCAACAAAACAATCTGGAAAATATAAGTCAATTAAATGGTGTTAAGCGCTTTCCATACTTAGGAGCTTTTGGTTCTTTTGGTTATGGTTATCCCGGCATGAATATGCTTGACGATAATGCAGCCATAATATACACAGTTGGTATAAACCTTAACTGGAATATATGGGACTGGAGTAAAAACAAACGTGAGAAACAAATATTTTCAGTTCAACAGGATATGATAAATACTCAGCGTAAAGTATTTGATAAAAATCTGGACATTGCCCTTTCAAAAGAAAAAAATGATATAGATAAATTAAGCGAGTTACTTATTAATGATGAGAAAATAATTGTTTTACAAGAAAGAATTAGCAGAACCAAAGCATCTCAATTTAAAAATGGAGTGATTACATCAACTGATTATATTAGAGAATTTAATGCTGAAACTATGTCAAAAGTTAAACGAACATTACATGAATTACAAAGGCTACAAGCAATTGTAAAATATAATACTTTAAAAGGTAACCTTGTGAATGAATAATGAAAATACGGCACTTCGACTTCGCTCAGTGACCGATTAGGGAATGCGGCACTTCAACTTTACTTCGACTTCGCTCAGTAAGCACGCTCAGTGACCAATTAGAAAATGTGAATATGTGGAGATATGAAAATGACTTGCAAAGTTTTAAAAACTTAGAAAGTCTAAGAATTACACAAGTTTAAGATACAATAATTAATAAATAGAATAATGAGAAAACTAATTTACATAATATTAATTGCCATTGGAATAGGCAGTTGTTCTAATAATGGAGAGAAAGCAGATGCTTATGGAAATTTTGAAGCCACTGAAACCATTATTTCAGCTGAGGCTACAGGAAAACTGTTAAGCTTTAATATTGAAAACGGACAGCAGCTAAAAAAACAGGAATTAATCGGACAGGTTGATACCGTAATTTTAAGTCTGAAACTTAAACGGTTGGTAGCAGCTAAAGGTGAAATTGCGGCAAACACAAATGATATTTTAGCTCAAATAAATGTATTAAAAGAGCAAAAAAATGTAATGAATATTGAAAAAAACCGTATTGAAAATTTAATCGCAGATAGTGCTGCCACAGGAAAACAATACGATGATATTAAAGGTAAAATTAGGGTTATTGATTACCAAATTGAATCGGTTAAGGTAAAAAACAGTACCGTTTTAAGCAAGTTGAACCAGGTAAATGCTCAAATTGAAGAAGTAGAGGAGTTAATTTGGAAATGTAAAATCTATAATCCAATTAAAGGAACTGTTTTACAAAAGTATGCCGAAACTTATGAGCTGGTAATGCCAGGTAAAGCCTTATATAAAATTGCGGATATGAGCCAAATGGAATTAAAAGTTTATATTGATGGTGCCCAATTACCAAATATAAAAATTGGCCAAAAAGCAAAAGTATTTATTGATAAAAATGAAGATACAAACACAGAACTTATAGGCACGGTAAGCTGGATTTCACCAACTGCAGAGTTTACACCAAAAATTATCCAAACCAAAGAAGAAAGGGTCAAACTGGTTTATGCACTTAAACTTTTGGTGAAAAATGATGGAAATCTAAAGATTGGAATGCCTGGAGAAGTAATTTTTAATGAATAAATTAATGACAAATTAAATAATGCTAGAATGAGGTAATGACTGACTTGCAAAGTTTTTAAAACTTGGAAAGTCTTTGCGATAAAAAAAGTTGAAAGTTTGAGGATATGCACTTTGACAAGTGATACAGTGAGTTTATCGAACTGCTCAGTGACCAATGTGGAGATGATGGAATGCTTTAATGCGATAATGATAAAATGAAACAATGACAGTTCTCAATCGGCAAAATGACAACTTAATGATTAAATAATACAATGATATAATGACAGCGTAGCAAATGACAATAAATGACCAATACCTATGACCAATGACAGCGTAGCGAATGACTATAAATGATAATTTAATGATTAATTGAAATATATCAATGACTAAAAATTCCGTAACAGCATATAATCTTTCAAAATCCTACGGCGAAACCAAAGCTATTGAAAATATTTGTTTTGAGGTAGAGCAAGCTGAATTATTTGGTTTAATTGGACCAGATGGTGCGGGTAAAACGACTATTTTCAGGATACTAACTTCACTAATTTTAGCTAATTCGGGAGAAGCAAAATTAAATGGACTTGACGTAGTTAAGGATTATAAAAAAATACGACAAACCATAGGGTATATGCCAGGCAAGTTCTCTCTATATCAGGATTTAACCGTTGAAGAAAACCTCAGCTTTTTTGCAACTGTATTTGGAACTACAATTGAAGAAAATTACGATTTAGTAAAAGATATTTATCATCAAATTGAACCTTTTAAAAAACGTAGGGCAGGAAAACTATCTGGCGGAATGAAACAAAAACTTGCACTTTCGTGTGCACTTATTCACAAACCGGAAATCCTAATCTTAGATGAACCTACCACAGGTGTTGATGCTGTATCAAGAAAAGAGTTTTGGGATATGCTTAAGAAGCTAAAAACAAAAGGAATTACGATTTTAGTTTCAACACCCTATATGGACGAAGCAAGCCTTTGTGACCGTGTAGCCTTAATACAAAAGGGTAAAATAATGCAAATTGACACCCCACAGGCTATTGTTGATAGTTATACGGATGATTTGGTATCTGTTAAAAGTTCAAACACCTATAGATTAATTAAAGATTTAAGAGATTATCCTGATTTTAATTCAGCTTTCCCTTTTGGACAAAGGGTACATTTTACGAATAAATCTGGAAGTATAAATATAGATGAATTGAATAATTACCTTTTACAAAAAGAACATAAACAACTTGAAATAAAAAAAATAGAAGCAAACATTGAAGATTGTTTTATGGCTCAGATGAAATAGAAGAAATGAATAATGATTATTGTTGGTTGAATAATGTGGAATGATGTAATGCTATAATGATCAAATGGCCAATGACTTAATGACTAATGACTAATGACAGCGTAGCGAATGACTAATGACAGCGTGGCTACTGAGCGAATAATTAATAAGATGTGGTACTTCGACTTTACTTCGACTTCGCTCAGTAACCACACTCAGTAACCAC
>JAOZNO010000141.1:6234-8072 GCA_029933755.1 Bacteroidales bacterium
CTCAGTAACCACACTCAGTAACCACGCTCAGTAACCGATATGGGGATGTGATGACTTGCAAAGTTTTGAAAACTTGGAAAGTCTTTAGCTTATGTAATAACCTGAAGATGTGGAAATTAAAATTAATGGCAACTTAATGACTTTCAATGACTAATGACAGCGAAGCAAATGACAACTAATGACAGCGATACTTCGACTACGCTCTGTAGCCGCGAATGACTATCAATGACTATCTAATGACTAATGACAATTAATGACCAATGAACTAATGACTAATGAAAAAGTAATAGAAGTTAAAAACCTAATGAAAAAATTTGGTGATTTCATTGCAAACGATGACCTTACTTTTGATGTTTATAAAGGTGAAATATTTGGTTTTTTGGGTGCAAACGGAGCAGGAAAAACCACTGCAATACGGATTCTTTGTGGATTATCAGCTCCTAGCTCTGGAGAGATTACCGTTGGTGGCTTTGATATTTATAAACAAACTGAAAAAGTCAAACAAAACATTGGCTACATGAGCCAAAAATTTTCTTTGTATGAAGACTTAACAGTTTATGAAAATATTAAGTTCTATGCTGGTATTTACGGGCTTACAAATGATGAAATAAGGTATAAAGCCAATACACTGATTGAAAAATTAGGTCTAACTGATGCAAAAAATAAATTAATTGAATCCTTACCATTGGGCTGGAAACAAAAATTGGCCTTTTCAATTGCAATAATTCACGATCCCAAAATAGTTTTTCTTGATGAACCAACCGGTGGCGTCGACCCGATAACTCGTCGTCAGTTTTGGGATTTGATTTACGAAGCTGCAGAAAAAGGGATAACTGTTTTTGTAACGACCCATTACATGGATGAAGCCGAATATTGTAACCGAATATCAATTATGGTAGATGGTAAAATTGAAGCTTTGGACACACCAACCGGGCTAATGAAAAAGCATAATGCCAATAATATGGATGAAGTATTTTTGAAACTTGCAAGGGCAAGTTAGTCATTGGTCATTAAAAAAAATAGTCATTAGTCATTAAAATAACAGATATGAAACTTGAAGAATTAAAAGTTTATGAATTATCAATGAATATTGCAGAAAAAATTTGGGATATTGTTAATACTTGGGGGTATTTTGAAAAAGACACAATAGGTAAACAATTGGTTAGAGCTGTTGATTCTGTAGCAGCTAATTTGAGTGAAGGTTTTGGGCGGTATCATTATAAAGAAGCAAAAAATTTTAGTTATTATTCAAGAGGCTCCCTTTACGAAACTAAAACTTGGATAACTAAAGCGAAAAAGAGAAATTTAATAAACGAAGATGATTTCACCCATTTCAAAAATGAAATTAATACAATTGGAAAAATGCTTAACAGTTATATAAAATCCATTGGAACAAAACCAACTATATACTCAAATCAAGTTAAAGAGAACGAAGCTGAGTATTATACAAATAATGATGAAGTTTTCCCATCAAATGACCAATTCACTAATGACTAATGACTAAATAGAATGAAACGATTTATCGGATTTTTAAAAAAGGAGTTTTATCATATTTTCAGAGACAAACGTAGCCTGATTATTTTATTTGGTATGCCCATTGCACAAGTACTTCTTTTTGGCTTTGTTATCACCAATGAAATAAAGAATGTAAAAATTGGCATTTTGGATCATTCGAAAGACTATGTGACTAAAGAAATAACTAGTAAATTACTTTCTTCTGATTATTTTATACTGGATAAAAACCTCAAGTCTGATAATGAAATTGAACAAATATTTAAAGAAGGACATGTAAAAGAAGTAATTATTTTTGAAAACAATTTTGCCAAAAATCTTGAAAA
>JAOZNO010000940.1 GCA_029933755.1 Bacteroidales bacterium
ATTGTTTTTATTATTTATTGTTGTGATGTTTACTAGATTTAATGTGATAGTAATGTGATTAAACTAAATATAATATTAGTTAACTGCCTTAATACTATGTATTAACTAATGTGATCGTAATGTGATCGTAATGTGGTAACATTGAACTGCAATTTACAAAAAATAAAAATGACATCAAGCTTGTGGACGTTTGCATTAAAGCAAATTTGATGAATAAAATAGAAATAATAGTTTTGTAGAATCTCACTTATTATTTATCAAAATGAAAAACTAGAATAAAAATAAAAAAATGGAAAATACTAGCCAAAAAATAAGAAATGTAGTGATAATTGATGGCTCTCGTACACCTTTTTTACGCTCAGGAACTGACTATCAGGATATGATGGCATATGAGCTAGGTGCTGCTTCTATAAAAGGGCTTTTACATAAAACGGCAATTAAAGCAAATTTAATTGATCATGTAATTATGGGTACGGTAATTCATAATATACGTACACCAAATGTGGCTCGGGAATCAGCATTGATTGCAGGACTTTCACCTTTAACACCTGCACATACTGTATCGCAGGCGTGTATTTCGGCCAATGTGGCTATTTCGCAAGCTGTTGATATGATTAGCCTAGGGCATGCTGATATCATTATTGCTGGTGGAACAGATAGTGTTTCAGATATCCCTATTGCATTTCATAAAAAAATGCGCAAAAAACTTTTTAATGCACGCAAGATTAAAAATTTTGGTGATACACTTAAGTTTGTCACCCGTTTACGTTTTTCTGACTTTAAACCTGACATACCTGATATTACTGAATTTACTACCGGATTATCTATGGGGCAGGATGCTGATTTATTGGCAGCAAGGCTTGGCATTTCACGTGCAGAACAGGATGAATATGCGGTTCGCTCACATCTACTTGCAGCAAAAGCAGCTGAGAAAGGTATTTTAGCAAACGAAATATCGGCAATAGAAACTTTACCCAAATATAAAATAGTAAGCGAAGATAATACGTATAGAGCAGATAGTTCAATAGAAAAACTTGCTAAACTTCGTCCTGTTTTTGATAAAAGAAATGGAACATTAACTGCTGCTAACTCATCATTTTTAACCGATGGGGCCGGTGTAGTTTTGTTAATGGAAGAGGAGAGGGCAAAAGAGCTTGGTTATCTGCCTAAAGCACGTATTAAATCATATACTTTTGTGGGGCGCGACCCAAAACATGAATTATTACTAGGCCCGGCATATGCTATTCCTAAAGTATTAGATTTAGCCGGATTATCCTTAAATGATATTGATGTTTTTGAAATACACGAAGCCTTTGCTGCACAAATATTGGCAGTATTAAAATCCTTAAATTCAGAAAAATTCGGGAAAGAAAATCTGGGATTAAATTCAAAATTTGGTGAAATACCTATGGATAAGCTTAATACAGTGGGAGGCTCATTATCTTTAGGGCATCCATTTGGTGCAACCGGAGCACGTTTACTAACAACAGCAACCAATAGGCTAATTAAGGAGGATAAACAATTTGCTGTGCTTGCTGCTTGTGCCGCCGGAGGACATGGACATGCAATGGTAATTGAGCGGGTTTAGTCCTAAGCAAACAAATCATCCATTGTTACTTCTGAATAAATTTCATCCAAATAATATTTATTTTGGATAGCCGGGTAAGTAGTTATAAAAGTGGTAACAACTGATTTTTTTGTTTTTGTTACATGCTCAAATACTGAGCGTTTTTTTCGTAAATCTGCGTTATAGACTTTAGAAATGATATATTCACTTTGTGTAAATTTTATTTCGCATAAATTTACTACTCCATCTTTCAGGAGCACTTGTTTCTTTTTGTATCTATTATTTTGAATTCTTCTTCTCTGCCAATTATAACTTTTCTCATGCTGTTGACATTTGTATTTCAAAAACCATTAGAAATCTACAACTTTTTTCCAGATACAAAAAATATAATTGGAAAAATCATCAATATATTAATACTTTTTTCCACTTATATGAATAAATGTATGAGTCCAGTCTAAAAAGGTATAATGTCTGAAAAAGAACCCTGACAGGGT
>JAOZNO010000941.1 GCA_029933755.1 Bacteroidales bacterium
AACTTATTGAATATTGTAAAAGCATTGGATTAGAAACGAAAGGAAAGTTAAATAATGATTTAATAGAAGAAGCTTTGGAATATGGGAATAATGAAATTTATCAAGCAATAGAAAATGGAATAGAAATTGAATTATTAACTTCTAAAATTAAAATATTAGCCGAAGAGTATGCTCGTAATCTTAATTTAAAAATAGAAGATCGTAAAGAAGAAATGAAAGGAGATGATAACTCTCATTATCTTATTTATAGAGTTTTGGGAATAACAACCACAAAGGGGCAACTAATTGATGAATATCAAAATACAGGTCGATTTCTATATAAATATGCTGGTTCTTTTCTTGAAGAAGCAGCTTCTTTATGTTTTAAATTTAATAATGTGGAAGGAGGCAAGACCTTAATTGAAAATAATCAAGGGCAAAGACCTAAAATATTTGAAATAGATTTTTTAGATGATAATAATGCTATCGAAATAAAATGGAGAGATGCCACAACTGATGGCGACCACATAACAAAAGAATATACCAGAGTTAAAGCAATAGAAAGCTATGGTTATACTCCGATAATAGTAATGTTTTATTATCCACAAAGAGAACAAGCTAAAAGAATTCAAGCAACTTTAAAAACAGTTTATACAGGAGTAAATGGAAAATATTATGGTGGTGAGGATGCTTGGGAATTTATTAAAGAATATACTGGTTTTGATTTGAAAGAAATATTAATAAAAATTGCTGATAAAAGAACACCTGAGAATGAAAGCAAATAAGATATATGTAGGAAATTGTATTGAAAGGTTAACCGAAATAGAATCTAACTCTGTTGACCTAGTATATTTTGACCCTCCGTTTTTTACACAAAAAACACACAGTTTAGTTACTAGAGATGATAGTAAAAAGTATGAATTTCGTGATAGCTGGAATTCATTAGATGATTATTTAGAACTAATCGAATCTTGTCTTTTTGAATGTAATAGAATACTAAAAGATACAGGAAGTGTATTTTTGCATTGTGATAAAATCGCTTCTCACTATATTCGAGTATCATTAGATAAAGTTTTTGGAATGAAAAACTTTAGAAGCGAAATAATTTGGAGTTATAAAAGATGGTCTAATTCAAAAAAAGGATTGCTAAATTCTCATCAGAATATTTATTTCTATTCAAAAACCAAAAATTTTAAATTTAATCAATACTATACAGATTATGCTCCTACAACTAATCTTGACCAAATTTTACAAGATAGACAAAAGACATCTAAAGGGAAATCTGTTTATAAAACTGATGAAAATGGAAAAGTCGTTTTAGGAAAAGAAAAAAAAGGCGTACCATTATCTGATACTTGGGAAATTCCATACTTAAATCCAAAAGCAAAAGAACGAGTTGGTTATCCCACACAAAAACCAGTTTTACTTTTAAATCAAATAATAAAAATTGTAACTGATAAAGGAGATTTAGTTGTTGACCCTTTCTGTGGTAGTGGCACAACTTGTGTAGCTGCAAAATCTATGGATAGATACTTTATTGGAATCGATACTTCGCAAGATGCTGTCCATTTAGCTAATCACAGATTAGAAGAAATGATTATAACTGATTCTGCTCTGCTAAAAAAAGGTTCTAAAAGTTATATTGAAAAAACTGAATATGATACTGCTCTTTTAAAAAGTATAGATGCACTGCCTGTTCAACGAAATTCAGGAATAGATGGTTTTCTTAAAAAACATTTCCAAGAAAAACCGGTTCCTGTTAAAATACAAAGTGATTATGAAACTTTAAATGATGCAATTGAAAAGTTAGAACGTGCTTGTATAGGGAAAGAATATAATTTGAAAATTATTATTCAAACAAGAAAAGAAACAATTGGAAACAGGCTTTTTGAACTTATATCTGACATAAGAATAATCAAATCAGATAAGTTAATAATTGAAGAAATGAAAGAAGAAATCACCATGCATACAAAAGGTGTATAAGTAATGGCTACTAATTGCTTAAATTAAAGTTTAATACTTTATTAGTTTATTGTTTATTAATTACTTTCACTGCTTCTTGAGAGTGTTACATGATAATTT
>JAOZNO010000942.1:0-691 GCA_029933755.1 Bacteroidales bacterium
GAAAAATACAGCAATCGCTGGATTATTCTAATAGCCTATATTGTAGGTCTATCCATAGGAGTTCACTTATTAAACTTACTGGCAATACCTGCAATGGTATTGGTTTATTATTTTAGAAAATACGAAGCTACCCAAAAAGGAGTAATCTGGTCACTTCTCTTATCGTTTGTAGTTTTAGGTTTTATAATGTGGGGTATTATTCCGGGTGTGGTTAAAACAGCATTTATTATTGATTTAATGTTTGTTAACGGATTTGGACTACCTTTTAACATGGGTGTAATATTATTTACAGTTTTAATTTTTGTTGCTTTGGGTTTAGGTATTTTTTACACTCGACGTAAAAAAATGGTTATCCTTAACACTGTAATTTTAGCCTTTACTGTTATGATGATTGGTTATTCTTCATATGCCATAATCATGATTCGTTCCGCAGCTACACCTCCAATTGATCAAAATGATCCTGAAGATGCTTACTCATTACTAAGTTATTTAAACAGAGAGCAGTATGGCGATAGGCCTCTTTTCTCAGGTCAATACTACGAAACACCATTAAACATTAATGACCCATACAAAGAAGGTGCAAAAACATGGAGAAAAGGAGACGGAAAATATGAAGAGGGACGTAGAAAAATAGAGTATAATTACAACAACAAATTAACTATGTTTTTCCCTCGAATGTATAGTTCGAAGT
>JAOZNO010000942.1:701-2061 GCA_029933755.1 Bacteroidales bacterium
GAAGCCAGATCATGTAAAAGAGTACAAGAAGTGGGCAAAAATAAAAGGCCATAAAATAAAAGCAAAAAATAATCGTGGCGAAATGCAAACTTTTTATAAACCTACTTTTACTGAGAATCTCCGTTTTTTATTCCGTTATCAAATAGGTCATATGTACTGGCGTTATTTTATGTGGAACTTTTCAGGTCGTCAAAATGATTATCAAGGGCATGGTGGTCTTTTAAAAGGAAATTGGATAACAGGTATCGATTTTATTGATGAGAATATTCGTGGATTGGGACCACAAGAGAATCTGCCAACAAAATTTGCAAATAATAAAGCACACAATAAATATTATATGCTCCCATTTTTACTCGGGCTTTTCGGGCTCTTCTTTCATCTATCAAAGGATAAAAAAGACTTTTGGATTGTTATGACTCTGTTTATTCTTACCGGATTAGCAATTGTAGTTTATCTGAATCAATATCCAATACAACCCCGTGAAAGAGATTATGCTTTTTCGGGATCATTCTACGCTTTTGCAATATGGATAGGGCTTGGAGTTCTTGCTATTTATGACAGATTATCGAAAGTTGCAGGACAGGTTCCGGCAGCTGTTATTGCAACAGCAGCAACACTATTTATTCCGGGTATTATGGCTGCTGAAAATTGGGATGATCATGACAGATCAGATAGATATATTGCCCGTGATTTTGCCTACAATTATCTAAATTCGGTTGAAAAAGATGGAGTAATATTTACTAATGGCGATAATGATACATTCCCTTTGTGGTACATACAGGAAGTTGAAGAAGTACGAACTGATGTTAGGGTTATTTGTTTGCCTTACCTAATTACGGATTGGTATATTGATCAAATGAAATCACAATATTACGACTCTAAACCTGTTCCTTTTAGCTTAACAAAAGATCAATATGTGCAAGGGAATAGAGATCAGGTACCTGTTTACGAGCGTATGGAAGATTACATTGAATTAAAACAGGTAATAGAGTTTGTAGGTAGTGATGATGCAAGAACTCAGGTTCAAACATCATTAAATGAAAAAACGGACTATTTTCCTACCAAAAAGTTTAAGATTACTGTTGATAAAGAAAAAGTTCTGAGCAAAGGTGTAGTTAAACCTGAAAATGCTGACGAAATTGTTGATGAAGTAAAATGGAGCATAGGTTCTAACTATATCATGAAAAATGACTTAATGATTTTTGATTTATTAGCTACATCAGATTGGGATAGACCAATTTACTTTGTTTCTGTCGGTTCCGGCAATCAAACAAATTTACGTGATTATTTTCAGCTTGAAGGCTTTGCAAGCAGATTTGTACCTATAAAAACTAAGTTTGACTATCAAGCTATTGGCCGA
>JAOZNO010000142.1 GCA_029933755.1 Bacteroidales bacterium
AATATTAATTAAATACTGTCCATATTGATTTTTTTTTAGAGGTTCAGCTAATTTAAATAGTTGATTTTTATCAATATAGCCCATTAAAAAAGCAATTTCTTCAAGACAAGCAATTTTTAATCCCTGGCGGGTTTCAATGGTTTCAATAAACCTACTTGCGTCTAATAAAGATTCATGTGTACCTGTGTCAAGCCACGCAAAACCGCGTCCCATTAGTTCAACTTTTAATTGTTTTCTTTTTAAGTATTCCTGATTAACAGTTGTAATCTCTAATTCACCACGAGCTGATGGCTTTATGTTTTTTGCAATTTCAACTACTTCATTTGTATAGAAGTATAAGCCAATTACCGCATAGTTTGATTTCGGATTAGCTGGTTTTTCTTCAATAGAAGTAACATTACCTTCATTATCAAATTCTGCAACTCCATATCGTTCCGGATCTTTTACCCAATAACCAAAAACAGTAGCTGTTTTTTCTTCTTTAATATTTTTTATTGAATTAGAAAGCAGATTAGTTAATCCATGACCATAGAATATATTGTCGCCCAATACCAAACAAACATCATCATTTCCAATAAATTCTTCACCAATAATAAAGGCTTGTGCTAAGCCATCAGGTGAAGGCTGTTCTGCATACGAAAAATTTATTCCCATTTCCTTACCTGAACCCAATAGACGCTTAAAAAAAGGTAAATCAATCGGGGTTGAAATAATTAATATTTCTTTAATACCTGCTAACATTAAAACCGATATAGGATAGTAAATCATGGGTTTATCATATATCGGTAATAATTGTTTGGATACTCCCTTCGTAATAGGATATAACCTTGTACCCGACCCTCCTGCTAATACAATTCCTTTCATTTAGTTTTTAATTTTAGAGAATATATTATTTCTTTATCAACTGAATTGCTTTGCGTCTAATTTCAAAACCCAGTAATACGAAAAAGCCTAAACCAAATGCAATAGAACCAAAAATGGCCAAAGTTTTTATGAAGGAACGTTCTTTAATTTTTGCCTGTTCAAACCTGCTTATTACATCAAAAGCAGTTAGGTGTTCTAAATTTTTCATATAATCTTGTTTGGTCGATTCAAGTTTGAGTATATCACCGTGAAAGAAATTGGTAATTTGTTCATTCATAACCAATAAGCTATTTGGAGAAGCAACTGTTGATTTTGCAGTATTTTTTAATATGCTTTTTTGAAGGCTGTCTAATTTACTGATTTCGTTCTCTATTTTTTCAATTAGGGTTTCATTTCTTCTCTTAGATATTTGTATCTCACGCTTTATATACGCATTATTATTAATATAATTAACAAGTCCGTTCAAAAAAATTTCAACATCGATTGTATCCCGGTATAACAGTTTTACGGTTATTAAGCCACCCATATTCTCAATAGTATCCGCCGTAATCTCAGCTAAATTTTCAATATCATTAAATGGTACACTTAATATTTTTCCAATACTTCCCTTATTATTTTTATTAACTTCGTTTAAAGAGTTAATCATTTCAATAATAATTGTTTTATTAATAAACCGGGTTTGACCAATCATTTTATTTGAATATATATTGCTATCCTTCATATACATACCAAAACCAATAATAAATCCTGTGAAAGTAATAATTGCCAGGGCTTTATACCATCTGTTTGCAAAATAGTATATGCTTTTTAAAAAATTATTGAATACTTCTATTAAATCAATTTCATCGTTATTTTGCTGCTGTTCCATTTTAATAAATTTCAATTAGTTGTTATTAGCTGCAAAAGTACTATTTTTTTTCAAATGACTTTGCTTTATTTTAGAAGCTAAAAAATATTTTTCAAAAAAAATCAATATTATATCATTTAATATTTGATATTACTTAATAAGCTACTTTCTTTGTATTTAAATTACCATTAGTAATTATTTGTGTGCGCACGAAAATTATTTGCAAATAACTAATTACCAGTTATAATGATAATGGTTTGATGCATTTTTATAAGCAATTGAAACATAGGTGATTGTGGCAATTTGCGCAATAGTGATAATTTGTTTAAAATCAGGGCTTTGCGTCTCTGCGGCTTTGCGAGAAACAAAAACTTTAACGAAGTATTAAATGATAGACCTTATTTTTATTCGAAGAAATGCACCTCGTTGGCTTATTTTGATAATTGATTTATTTATCAGTTTATTCTCGATTATTTTAGCTTACCTATTGCGTTTTAATTTTTCAATTCCTACAGAAAATCTTAATATTGAAAGCCATAACTCTTTATACTGGGTAATACCTTTGGTTTTAATAATCAGGTTGATTAGCTTTATTATTAGCAGAACTTATGCCGGAATTGTCAGATATACCGGAACCAGAGATACTGAGCGTATTCTTTTTGTTATATTCTTTGGTAGTATGGTTTTATTTCTAATAAATATAATTAGTTATTTTGTAACAGGTTCTTATTTAATACCTCTTTCTGTTATAGGAATAGACTTTTTAAGTAATGTGTTTTTTATGACGGCTTTTCGTTTGTCAGTGAAAACTTTGTACCTTGAGTATAGTAAGCAGACAAAGGATAGAAGGAACGTAATAATATATGGTATTAATGAAATGGCATTAATTGCCAAAAGAACGCTTATAAAAGATGTTGATTCAATTTTTAAGGTAGTTGCTTTTATTGATGATAAGGGGGCAGATGCGCGTAAAAAGCTTGATGGTTTAAATATATATAGTTCGGATAAACTAACAGAGTTAATAAAGCTCTATGATATAACGATATTAATTATTACTAATAAAGATATTATTCCTGAAAGAAAATCTGAACTAATTGATATCTGTTTAAGTCATAATGTTAAGGTATTAACACTGCCTGATGTAAATAAATGGATAAATGGTGAGTTAAGTATTAAACAAATCAGAAAATTTAAAATTGAAGATTTGTTAGAGAGAGCAGCTATAAAATTAGATATAGAAAAAATTAAGAAGGATACGCTTAACCAGGTAATACTTGTTACCGGGGCTGCAGGTTCTATCGGTAGTGAAATAGTAAAACAGTTATCACGGTTTAAGCCAAAACTAATTATTATTTTTGATCAGGCTGAATCTCCTTTGTATGAACTGGAGCTGGAATTGAGTGAAAAATTTAACTTTAATAATTTTGAGATTGTAATTGGAAATATTACAAATGGGTATCGGATAAAAAAAGTCTTTGAACAGTTTAAACCTTCTGTTATTTATCATGCTGCTGCTTATAAACATGTACCAATGATGGAAAATAATCCGGCAGAAGCTATACGTGCTAATGTTTTGGGAACAAAAATTGTTGCTGATTTATCATTAGAATATAATATAAATAAGTTTGTAATGGTTTCTACAGATAAAGCTGTAAACCCTACAAATGTAATGGGGGCATCTAAAAGAATAGCAGAGATATACACACAAAGTTTGAACGGGCAGCAACAATGTAAATTTATTACTACTCGTTTTGGCAATGTATTAGGCTCAAACGGGTCTGTAATTAATCGTTTTAGAAAACAAATTGAAAAAGGTGGACCGCTGACCGTTACTCATCCTCAGATTACACGATTTTTTATGACAATACCTGAAGCTTGTCAATTAGTTCTTGAAGCTGGTGCAATGGGTAAAGGTGGTGAAATTTTTGTTTTTGATATGGGTACTTCTGTTAAAATTGCAGATTTGGCAAAAAAAATGATAAAATTATCAGGTTTTGAGTTAGGTAAAGATATTCAAATGAGTTTTACCGGCTTACGTCCAGGAGAAAAATTATATGAAGAATTGCTAAATGATAAAGAAAATACTTTGCCTACTTATCACTCCCAAATTATGATTGGCAAAGTTAAAGAATATGATTTCGAGCAAATTAGTCAAAAAATTTCAGATTTAATTGGTCTTATACCTGAGAATAATAATTTGAAAATTGTTCGAATGATGAAAGAAATTGTACCAGAATTTATAAGTCAAAATTCTGAATATGAGATTATTGATATAGAAAATAAACAATAATTAGTGTTTGACCGAAAACTCCAATTACGTCGTTATGCTCATCTTAAAAATCAGTCATTTACATGAGTAAACTCCTTATTTTTAAGATTTATTCACCATATTTTTATTAATTCTATGGTGTTCATGAGCTCGTAAACTCGGTTCACAAGCCTAGAACTTGAAGCTTTCCATTCAAACACTTCATTTTCCGTTCAGTGCTAATTAGAATATTGTACAGTGGCTTTTATAAAACCTAAGCACCTTTGATTATAGAAAAGAAGTATGTTAATCCTTTTAGTTTAAGAGTAGTAGGACGGAGATAATTACAGTCTTGCCAGAGGATGATAATCTCCTCTTAATCCCACAGGTTTTGAATTACGTATTGAGTATACTATTTGTATACTTTTTCTTGCTTCATTTATAGGAAATCCGTTTCCTTTTAGAATCTGTTCATAGCTTTTTGTATGCAAATCTGTAAACCCACCACTAAATTCAAGTTCTTTACCATCAACGGTAATAGATCTATAAGTTCGTAAGCCACTTTCTTTTTGTTCTTTAGGAACAGAATTAAAATCGAGGCTCATAAACCATCTAACCCTTGCTCTTTCAAGTTGAAGGAAACCTGCAGCCTTTTTTTCCTCTGAAAGGTGAACTGTATTTACTACCGGATCACCAAAAATCCAACTAAGCATATCAAAAAAATGTACTCCAATATTGGTTGCAATTCCACCTGATTTAGAAATGTCTGCTTTCCAGCTGGTGAAATACCAATGGCCACGTGATGTAATATATGTAAGGTCAATATCATAAATTTTGTCTTTTGGGCCTTCTTCAATATCTTTTTTTAGTTTTATAATGCTTGGATGCAACCTTAACTGGAGAATTGTGTTAATTTTTCTTTTTGTTTCTAATTCTATTTCTTCTAAAGCATCAATATTCCATGGGTTAAGAACAAGTGGTTTTTCACAAATGGCATCGGCTTGTTGTTTTAACGCAAAGCGAATATGCGAGTCGTGTAAATAATTGGGTGTACAGATACTAACATAGTCAATCTTTTTACCTGTTCTTCTTAATTTATCAATATGCCTGTCAAAACGTTCAAATTCTGTAAAGAAATCAGCATTAGGAAAATAGCTATCTATAATTCCGACACTATCGAATTTATCAAGAGCAGAAACCAGGTTGTTTCCAGTATCTTTTATGGCTTTCATGTGTCTTTCGGCAATATAGCCGGCAGCACCAATTAATGCAAAGTTTTTCATCCGTTTATATTTAATTGTTTTAGACTTCTAGTCTTCTAATTTTCTCACAAATTCATTTTCAAGTCTGTACTTCTCTTCACTTTCAGGACATATTGCAATATTATCTTCATTAAAATGCAATCTATGACCATATTCACTCATCCAGCCTATTTGTTTCCCTGGATTTCCAACAATCAGGGCGTAAGGTTTAACATCTTTTGTTACCACAGCTCCTGCTCCAATAAAGGCAAATTTGCCTATCGTGTTGCCACAAACAATAGTACAATTAGCACCAAATGTAGCCCCTTTTTTAACAACAGTAGTTTCATACTCTGATTTGCGGTTAACTGCGCTCCTCGGATTAATTACATTTGTAAAAACCATAGATGGCCCCATAAATACATCATCCTCACATACCACGCCGGTATAAACTGATACATTATTCTGGATTTTTACATTATCTCCTAAAGTGACCATTGGTGAAACAACAACATTTTGGCCAATATTACAATTATCACCTATAATGGCATTGCTCATGATATGCGAAAAATGCCATATTTTTGTTCCTGCGCCAATTGAACAGCCATCATCAATGACTGCTGTTTCATGTGCAAAGTAATCTGTTTTTGATTCTATTGACATATTTTCTAATTATTTAGTTAACACTTGTCAAGTCCTTTTATTACATTTTCGATAATATAATCCTGTTCCTCTTTTTTCAATTCGGTATGTATTGGTAGCGAAACAACTATTTTTGAAAGTTTATTAGTCACCGGAAAATCTGAATTATTAAAGTTATATTTGGTATATGCTTTTTGTTGATGTAGCGGTACAGGATAATAAATCATTGCAGGAATATCTTTACTTTTTAGATATTCTATTAAATTATTTCTATTTACATTTTGTGTTTTTAAGGTATATTGATGAAAAACATGAGAGGATTGCTTATTTCTTGATGGAATAATGAGTTTTTCACAATCCTTGAAGGATGTGTCATAATATGCAGCAGCAGTTTGTCTGGCATTATTATATTCATCTAAATATTTTAATTTAATTTTTAAAATTGCTGCTTGTAAAGAGTCTAACCTTGAATTCACACCAATGTGATCATGATAATAACGTACCCGCATGCCATGGTTTACAATTGATTTTATTTTATCAGCCAGCTCATCATTACTTGTGAAAATTGCTCCTCCATCACCAAAGCATCCTAAATTTTTCGAAGGGAAGAAAGAAGTACAACCAATATCACCAAGAGTACCTAATTTTTGTTTTTTAGATTCTGTAATATAATCAGCCCCAATTGCCTGAGCGTTATCTTCAATAATAAATAAACTGTGTTTTTTTGCTATTTTTTGAATTGTACTTATATTAGCTGCCTGACCAAACAAATGAACCGGAACGATTGCTTTTGTTTTTGGTGTAATTGCCTTTTCCAGTTTTTCAGTATCAATTGTAAATGTTTTAGGATCAACATCTACCAGTACAGGAATTAAACCTAAAAGAGCAATAACTTCAACGGTAGCAACAAAGGTGAAGTCTGATGTAATTACTTCGTCACCAGGCTTTAGACCTAATGCCATCATTGATATTTGCAAGGCATCAGTACCATTTGCACAGGTAATTACATGTTTGGTATTAAGGTAATTTGCTAAATCATCCTGAAACTCTTTTACAACTGGTCCGTTTATAAATTTACTTGAATTTATAACTGCAAAAATTTCATTGTCAATTTCCTGTTTTATTTTTTGGTACTGACTTTTTAAGTCAACCATTTGGATTTTTGCCATAGATTTTAATTTATTAAACTGCCAAACAAAAGTAAGTAAAAACCTTGAGTTTTAAATTATAAGGTATAAAATCTATTTTCTGAATTTCATTTTTTTTCAGGTACTCCATTTGTTTCCATTTTCATACTTTTTAGAGCATAAAAAAGGCCATTATACAATTTGCATAATGGCTTTAATTTTTTACTTAAAATTATGAGTGATTAATTATTTTGCATAATGTACCGCACGTGTTTCTCTGATTACTGTAATTTTAACTTGTCCCGGATAAGTCATTTCATCCTGAATTTTTTTAGCAATATTAAATGATAAACCTTCAGCATCTTTATCAGTAACTTTATCAGCTCCAACAATTACCCGTAATTCTCTTCCTGCCTGAATAGCATAAGTTTTTAATACTCCAGGGTAGGATAGGGCTAATTCTTCAAGGTTTTTTAATCGT
Organism: Bacteroidales bacterium; assembly: GCA_029933755.1. Taxonomy (GTDB): domain Bacteria; phylum Bacteroidota; class Bacteroidia; order Bacteroidales; family NBLH01; genus NBLH01. The sequence continues at coordinate 7,451 of JAOZNO010000142.1, forward strand.
TTGATATAGGATTCTGCAATTTCACGTCTGGCGCCTGGTCTGGCTCCTGAAATCGCATCACAAACCTGAACGATAGGTGAAATTAAACTGGTCATTTCCATTTCGTCATGGTGAGCTCCAATGGCATTACATACCTCAGGCTTTTCTTTATACCTTTCAGCTAATTTGAAACCATATATTGCATGTGATAATTCAGTCTCTTCATCAGGAACCTTACCTATATCATGTAACAAACCTGCGCGTTTTGCTATTTTGGGGTTTAATCCTAATTCTGAAGCCATTACAGCACAAAGGTTTGCTGTTTCTTTTGAATGTTGAAGAAGGTTTTGTCCATATGAGGAACAATGATTTCCATCGTTTTGGACTTATAAAGAGCTGCTTTGGCTTCTATGAGGTATTTGCCTGAAAGAATATCGCTTATGCTCTGTCCTGATTTAAAGACTCCTTCAGGGACTTTGCTGCGTTCTATGGAAAGAATGGTGAATGAGGCATCTGATGGGGTCAGATTGACGATAAGGTGGCCCCAGTCTGGAATCAGTTTGGCCTGTGCCAGTTTTTCAAGGCCGTCTTTTTTTATTGTGACAGGATCAAAATTAAAGGACTGATAAC
>JAOZNO010000143.1:0-2474 GCA_029933755.1 Bacteroidales bacterium
TAATACCTTGAGCAATATCATTTTTTAGCATTTTTTGCCAGCTGGTTTTGTCACTCATGTATGCTTTTAATACCACTTCTATTGCTCCAGCCAAATACCTGTTTGGGGTTTTTGCCAATTTAATTGCTTTCCATGCTCCCTGGTCAATCCAGCGTGTAGGCACTTGTGTTGAACGGGTTACACCAACTTTTAAACCACTTGAAACAGCAAGATATACGTAGTGATCCTGCAAACAGTGATTTTCTGACCATTTCATGTCTCTGGAAATTCCTTCGTGGGCACGGCATAGCTCCGGACGGAGAATACATTCAGAGGTTTCGGGCACACTTACAAAACAAGGATAACAATAACCCTGTGCAAACGATTTATTTGTGATTTTACCACAGGATACACAATGAATTTCACCTGAGAATTCAAATTCTATTTCTTTTCCAATAAGCCCGTTCATATCCACTAACTCATCACCCAAAGGTAAATGATACTGTATAGGGTTTTTATATGTGCTTTTCATTTTTGAGATAGTTCCTTCCATAGATTGTTGTTATTGTTTAAATTTAACGGATACGTGTGTGGTAGCGGGCGTTTTGTAGTGCGAAGCACTGAAAAAAGCGCTACAAAATGGCTGACATCCAACACGCTGTTAAGGTTCTTCTATTTTCCTTTTCGTTATTATTCTACATTTTGCAATTTACTAATCAAATAAGATATTGCTGATTATTAGTTACATATAGATTATTTTTCCTATTTTACATTTACTAATCAAATAAGATTTACGACCAAATTGGAATATATTTTGCATATTTCTTTGATGTATTTTCATCATCATCGCTTTTAATTAGTTCTTGATTTATCGTTTGTTCTATTATCCTTGAAACCATTGAGGAATTTCTCGGGTCTATGTTGAAACGTTCTCTTAAAGTTTTATTTGTCATATTTTCATTTGATACATACTTTAAACAACAATGTTGATAACAGCTTCTTATTCTGTCTTTTTTACTCATCTCTTTAAATTCAATATAAGAAAAAAGAGTAATTTTTGTGTGTTTTTCCATTTCTAAGAAAACAGGTGCAGGTAATTGATATTTCTCAATCTCAATAATTACTTTATCAATTCCGCTACCCAGTTCTTCACAAATTCGCATTCTTCTCATACAATCAGCTAATTTTTCATTTCTTGATTTATATTCATCAATAAATCGCAAAGTTGTAATCAATGGTTTGCCAGGATTTGCAATTTCTAATCTATCTTGAAATAGTTCAATTAGCACACTTGTTCCGGTTTCTGAAAAATCTTGATGAATAATTGCATTTGCAACTAATTCTCTAATAGCTAATTCCGGAAACATTTGAATTTTCTCCCGTAGAGCTTTTCCTATTGGTTCACTTGACGGTAATTGTGAATTGATATACTCAATTACGTTTTCAAATCCGACCGCATATCCTTTAAATTCCGTATGGTCTTTTAGAATATTTACTCGACTTTTCCCTTTGTAAGTTACAACTCTTATCGCTTTTCGATTAAGACGTTCAAAATCTTGCAAATTTTTAGCAAAAAGAATAGCACCGAGATTTGTGATTGAGTAATTACTCTGTTCTTTGTGTATGAAATTCTCTCTTATGAACCTGTCAATTATACCTTTTTGAGATGTAGGCAAAGGTAAATTTGTTAAATCAAAATATTTTTGAATATTCAGTAATTTTACGATTTCATCTGCTGTAATATTTTGTTTTGTAATCTCTGTTTCAAAAACTTGTCTTGATGTTTTGTTCCAAATTTGTCGTTCTTTTTCAGGGTATTCTGTTAATTCTTTTGTATAACTTCCTATTCGGATAAAAGCTTTGTGTCTAAATCTAACAGGATTGTCCGTTGTTGCAGGGATTTCAATCATGACAAGCGGTTTTTCGTTAATTGTATATTCATAAAACCGAAAATCAATTTTTGGATTTAACATTTTAATAAGCCAATGTTCTAATTCTTCACCACCAACTTTTTCAGTTTTGGGCTTAAATTTTGTTCCTACAACTTTATGGTTTTCATCTTCAATTCCAAAAATTAAATATCCAAAGCGTTGCCCTGTCAAACAAGCACCATTTGAAAGTGCTGATATTCTTTTCCCAATCTCTTCGGGTGAATAGTTGTTTTGTTTAAATTCTAACCATTCATTTTCAGTTGTTAATGAAATTAATTGAGACGTAATATTTTGCAACTCGTTACTTGTCATTTTTTTATCAATAAATGCCGTAGTTATAAAAACAGAAGAGGAAGAAGTTGGATTCGAACCAACACGGGTTGGGAATAAGTCCCCAGAACAACCCAACCACCCCTTAGAATAAGAACTTTTTGAACTTATTCTAAGGGGAAGGTGCTCTACCAATAGCAATTCTTCCTAATATTTTACTTTATTTTGTATTCTTTTAGATATTTTTTCAATATTTTTTTGTCAAATTCTTCATTAATTATTGTTTTTGAATTT
>JAOZNO010000143.1:2574-8054 GCA_029933755.1 Bacteroidales bacterium
TTTTGAATTTTACGTTTTTCAATATAATCCCAGTAAATATATACAGCCCACTCTTTGTCTTGTATTAAATTTAATAACTCTTTATCAACTTTGAGACAAATATATTTAATAATATTTACTAATTCAATTAGCTCATCAAAACTCTTTAATGTTAAATCTTCTGTTTCAAAGTTCAATTTATCAACTGTAAATTTTCTATCTAACTTTTCATTTTTGAGATTGTTCCTTCCATAGTAATTGATTATTGAATAATGACAATTACACCTAGTTGTCTATCATTACAAAATTAAGTATGTCTTTCTTTTTTTTGTATTCTATTTTTATTGCATTTTTTAAATGAATACTCTTTTTCATTTCTGCATACATAGCGTTTCGATAAAATTCTTCTTTTTTAGTTTGACTTACGTATAACACCTTCAATTCACGAATTTTTTTCCTGGCAGCTTGATAGTCATAATAAACATTATCATCTGATCTAATTACATGCCAACAAAAAGCCTCAATTATAGGTGGCATTGCAATATCTTCATCTCTTGTACATCCATCTATACAGGATTTGAATCTGGGAACTTTATTTTTAATATCGTATAAATAAAAAAAACGGGTGGCTATACTTAGTATTGAATCAGTTGAAATTTCTATTTTATTTAAGGGCATAAAATCTGAAATAATTATACCATCCCTTTTTAAGTGGTTGTAAGCTAGTTGTATAATTTGCGAGTTGAAAATTGAATCTTTTTCGAGTGAATTGTAAAAATACGCTTTTAGTTTAACAGAGTCAGACTTTAGATATTCAATACTTTCATCATTGATGATTTTTGAATAATTTTTAAAAAGGTAGTTTATTATTCTTTTATTCTCATTTACAAATGATCTAAGGAAATGGCTTTTTCGAATACTATCAACACTCATTTCAATGTATGAATCTCCGCTATAAGAAGAAGTAGAAATTTTAACATGAATAAATTCTGGGTAAGATTTTAAAATCTTTTCTTTCTTTATATCCTCAATTGTTGTTAAACTCAAAATCGTTATTCCAAGAATCAGAATTGCTGGTAAAAGTCTTGCTTTCATGTTATTTTGATTTTAGATGAGTCGCTCTTTAAATCTTCAAATGCTTTTTAGTAATAAACCGAACTGGAATCCATGAAGATATAAAACCAATAATAAGCACAATAAAAAATACGGATAAAAAGTCATTTAATCGCATATCTACCGGGTAGTAACGTACGACAAAACTTTGTGGTAGCTCAATTAAACCAAAAGTTTGTTGTGCCCAGCATATAAATGCACCAAGAGTTAAGCCCATAATGGCTCCACTTAAGGCAATTAACCAGCCTTCAAGTAAAAATATTTTACGCACAAGGCTGTTTTCAGCACCCATATTCTGCAAAGTGATAATATCCTTCTTTTTATCAATAATTAGCATGGTTAATGAGCCTGTTAGGTTAAACGATGCAATAACCAGAATGAAAGAAAATATTAAAAAAATAGCCCATTTTTCAGATTGCATCACTTTAAACAGAAACTCATGTTGCTGAAACCTGTTTTTTACAACAAAATCATCACCCAATAATTTTTCAATCTGATCTTGCAGGTCATCCAAATTGGTATTTTCTATCGCTTTAATTTCAATTGAGCTTATTTCGTCGGTATATTCCAGCAGGTTTTGAGCAAATTCAAGAGGAACAATCATTAATTGAGCATCATAATCGTCCTGCATAACGGAAAAGATACCAATTGGAAAAATAGTTTTGATATTAAATGCATTACTGACCATAATCCCGGGTTTTGCATTTCTTTTAGGTACCCATATTTTTACTGGTCGTAACAAATTAAGGTTAATTGATAGCGTGTTCGACAAGCCCCAACCCAGTGTTGCAAACTTTTCATATTCATTTTCCAGCAGAAATTCGCCACTAATCACCATCGTATCAATACCACTTGTTTCACCAAAATTTTCTGACACTGCCTTTATTCTGCCAATTGCTTGTCGTTCATCATATTCAAGCAGCGCATTCTCTTCAAGTACTTTGGTGTATAATTTAATTCCTTCTAAACCATCTAATTGTTTTATTAAGCTATCTTCCGATGAAAAAACCTTTCCTTCACTTGCCGTAATCTTAAAATCGGGGTCAAAAGCACTAAAAAGTGTTTTTACTACGCCATCTAATCCATTAAAAACAGAAAGAATAACAATCATTGCCATTGTGAAAATACTTACTCCAAATACGGAAATGCCTGATATCCAATTAATCAGATTGCGTTTTTTTTTAGAGAAAAGATATCTTTTTGCTATAAATAAAGGGAGGTTCAAATTTTTATATTGTTAAATGGTTTACACAGATTTTGTTGAAGTATTAAATAGTTATATTGTTTTGCTATTTACATCTTTTCAACAATATAACAATGTAGCAATAGAGTCTTTATTTTAATAATTCATCAATTTTTCCTGCATAATCAAGAGAGTCATCAATAAAGAATTTTAAATCAGGTAGTTTTCGTAATTGGTTTCTTACTTTTTTACCTAATTCATATTTAATTTTACCAGTACGTTCTGTTATTTGTTCAATAACTTTTTCAGCATTATCTGAAGGGAAAATACTTAAATAAACACGTGCAATAGATAAATCGGAACTTATACGAATGCTCGTTACCGATATAAGTACATTACGAGATTCAATAAAAGAGTTTTGTTGAAATATAAGACTTAGCTCTTTCTGTATCAGTCGCTCTACTTTTTTAAGTCTTGTTTTTTCCATATTAAATATCTTACTTATTATAAATTTTTCTTATTTTTAGATTTCTATATTTGTTATTTTATTACAAAATTAAACAAAATTGATGTCAATATTCAAAAATACTTGTTTAATGAATTGTTACAAGTTAGTTTTATCAGTGTTTCTGCTGTTTGCACTTTTTATGCAAACGAATGCTCAAATAAGGCCGGGAAGTGAAACATTTCCACAAATAGGAAAAAATTATCTGTTTGCTAATGTAAAACTATATCCGAAAATTAAATTGCAAATAAATGATCTGGGAATTGATGAATGGGATATTTCAACTTTTACACCCACAGTTTTTGATACAATTCGTATTAAAAAGCCAAGCAAAACCCGATATGGAAAACGGTTCCCTGATGCTGATATTGCGCTTGTTGTATCGCCATTAAAAATAGAATATCTGAGCCTTGATTCGGGTAAAGTGTATCAACTTGGGCTTATTGGTGATTTTATGGAAGTTAAAATTCCGGTGCTTTTACAATTTACAGATAAATTTTTATACAGAAACGATGAAACTCGTTTAAATATTATTTATGGAGATACGGTACTTTCAAAATTTGTTGCACCATATTTTCATAAACCGGGTACAGATTCTATTCGTGCAGATATTAGCTATCAGTTTGAAGCAAGAATTGAAGCTGAAGGATATTTGAAAACACCATTGGGAAGGTATAAGACCATAAGGGAAGTTATTTTTGTTCATAAACGAGTGCGTGGATATAAGTATGCAATATTTGGATGGACTCCGGCTCCGGAATACTCACTAAATAAAAGACTTACCATATACCGATGGTATTCAGCCGAAAGTGGGCTACAACTGGCAGAAGCGTATGTAAACAAACATGATTATATTGAAAATATTCGCTATCAGTACGATTCGCCTATGCGTTTAGCATTTACTGCAAAACATGTTAGCTGTAAAGGTGGTAATGATGGTTTTGTAGAACTAAATATTAGTGGTGGAATCCCTGATTATACATACGAATGGTCAAACGGAAATATAAGTAGAAACCTGATAAAAGTAAAAGCCGGCACCTATAATGTTAAGGTAACCGATAATAAAGGAAGGACATTATCTGCTACTTACACAGTAACTGAACCTCTTGTGGCCTTAACTGCATTATTTGATGTTCAAAATGTGAGTTGTCGGGGAGCTAAAAATGGTTCAGTAAAACTGGATATAATAGGTGGAAAAAAACCGTATGATTTTATTTGGTCGAATGATTCTACTAATTTTGAAATTAATAAACTTAGACCCGGAACATATCGCGTTTGGATAAAAGATGCAGGCACTTGTCGTATATCGGATAGTGTTAAAGTTGCACAGCCAGAACTTAAATTAAAGGCAACAATTGATAAAAACCATGTTTCCTGCTTTAATGGGGCTGATGGAATATTAACGCCTGACATTGAAGGCGGCACAGCGCCTTATCGATTTTTATGGTCAAATGCTGATACAAATCAAATTGCAAAAGGCTTAAAAGCCGGAACGTACTCACTAATAGTAACTGATGCAAATGGTTGTACTTATACAAAAGAGGCAGAAATAAAACAACCCAAAGAACCAATTGTTATAAATAAAAATATTAAAGCGGTAAGTTGTTTTGGTGGTACTAATGGTGCAATTGAATTAAGTGTGAAAGGAGGTAGACCAGGCTATGCCTATTTTTGGTCAGATGGTTCGAATAATAAAAATCTCAGAGCTGTCCCTACAGGATATTATCAAATTACGCTTACTGATAATAATGGGTGTATACTAAAGGATAGCATTTTTATTCCTCAACCTGAGAATCCACTTGTTATTTCACAGAGTAAAAAGGATATTACATGCTTTGGAGAAAATGATGGAAGCATAATTGTCACTGCCAGGGGTGGCACACCGGGCTATAACTATTCTTGGTTTAAGGGAATGACAAAAAATATTATTAAAAAATTGCCAGAAGGTATTTACAAAGTAAAAGTTTCGGACAAAAATAACTGTTTCGTTTACGATACGATAGAAATTATAGCTCCTGATAAAGCACTTTTTGCTGATTTTAATAAAAAAGATGTAATTTGTGCAGGAGAGAATACCGGTGAGATTTTATTACATATAGAAGGTGGTACGCCAGATTATTCTGTTATATGGTCTAACAAAAAGACTGGTAATAAATTAACAAGTATAAAAGCTGGAAAATATTCGTTTACAGTAACTGATAAACATAATTGTAAATTAAAAAAAGATATTAGCATTTTAGAACCTAAAGAAGTTCTTCGGGTAAAAGTTGAAAAAATTGATATAGATTGTTTCGATGAAAAATCAGGTTCAATTTATATTACAGCCACAGGTGGTAAACCTGGCTATTCATATGAATGGTCAAATGGTGAATATGCACAAAACCTTATTGGCTTAGGTGCAGGAGAGTACACAGTCACCATTGTTGACAATAATCAGTGCGAAAGAATTGAAATTATAGAATTAAACCAGCCTGATAAAATAAAAATAAAGGCAAGTATTACTTCAACTGAGCTTGATAAAACAACTGGTTCAATTAGTATTGAAATTAAAGGTGGTACAAAACCATATTCTATTCTTTGGGATGAAGGTCAAACTACAAATAAAATCGACAACTTGCGAAAAGGACCTTTTGAAGTAACCATTACTGATGCTAAAGATTGTTTATTAATAGAAGAATTTGAGGTAGAGGAAAAGTAAAT
>JAOZNO010000943.1 GCA_029933755.1 Bacteroidales bacterium
GCACCATCATAACGAAGATTCTGTATTCTATGCTTGTCATCATTTACAATCAAAAGATCTCTACCATCTACCTTTACTTCAATATGTAATAATTTTACAGTCTCATCCTTATGTTTTTCCAGCAAGCTATTGTATTGTTTTTGCTGTATGGTAATCGTGTTTTCTAATTGCTCTGCAGTGGGTGCTGAAAGGAGTATGTTTTCAGCATTTTCCAAATCTTCAATAGCCAATCCAGCATTAGTGATTAACAAATCTATCCCAAACAATTTATAACCAAAACCTGGTGTTGCCATAAAATTCCTCTTTGCTTCTAATAATCTATTATATGATTCACTGAATTTTTGCTTTGAAATTTCGTTAGGGTTTTCACGGTAAGCGAAATAATCGAATGCCGTTCTCACATATTCATTATTAGTTTCAATTAGCCATCGAGTCATTTTTAATCTGTTTCCCATCTTCTCCGCAAGGGCTTTATCCTCAATCTGAGATTTGACACTTTTATATTTCTCAACCATTTTTTTGGCTGTTTCCAATCCATGGTCTAAATCATCAAGTGTTTCGTATTGCCATGGTTTACAACGTAAATATATCTTTTCAAGAAACTCCATATGCTCACGACCATCGTCTATTTGAGGGTAACCATAAGCGGGAAATACATTGACCCTCATATTAATAAAGCTATTAAACCGGCCATAAGAGATTGGTTCGATATGCAAACCATATTTATACGCAACTGGTGTCATTAAATAAATTTCGGACATGGTTTTAGCGGCATCCTGACCAAAATTGATTGCTGCAAAATCTTCTGCAATCTGATTGATGTCTTCATCGGGATTCCACGAAAGACGATATAAAACATAGGAATAAGCAGACCAGGTATCCCATTTGTTTCTTGAAGAATTAACCAACATTCCAACACCGCGCACATTGCTTTTATCAGGGCTTAGAAATGTTTGCATTCCTCCCTGATAATACTGGCCGGCAAATGTTGGAAAAATATTAGACCCCCCACCTTCGTAATAATTCATTGCTTCAAAACCAATTAAGGTTTGGTGTGGCGATTGGTTAAAAGTAGGGTTATAAGGTTGGTGCCACCATCTGTCCCCTGCCGTTATTTTTGGAATTAGAAAAAGTTTATCGTCAACCCTTACCTTGTCATTATTAAATATATCCCTAAAAACCTCGGCTGAATAATGTTGTTCATGTGCTACCAAACTCCAGGTAAAATGAAAATAAGTTTTATCAAATTCATCAATTACAACATCTGATAGTTTGTTTACAAATGTTTGGAATCTTTTTGTATAAGGCATGTCGCAACCTTCACCCTTATGCATCAAATCAAATCCCCGGTAATTATCCCAAAATCCCGAAATATCATCGTTACAAACTTCTATCCCATCTAATTCAGGCAGTGCTGTAAATAATTTGCGATATTTATTTTGAAGTGCATCCCAAAAATTTGGGTCGCAAGGAGAGAGCGTCGCACCATTTTCTTTGAGTAATGACGGATGGTAGGTGAATTCATTTGCAAAACAAAAATATTTCATACCCAACAAATGTGCATAATCAATCAATTCATTAGTTTTCTTTCTGTTTTCTGCATTAATTTTATTTTCGGGTTCTGAATCCCAAGGAATTAAATCTAATATTGCTCTTCCTGAAACCCAATTGACACTCTGTCTGAGTGCTTGTTGCATGGTCTTTTTAGATCCTCCACCAAAAGCACTTCTTCCCCAGGCCAAACTCATACGGACTTTTAAAGCTGGAACCCTGGTTTCATTTATATTTGGTATGGTTCTGTACACCCGCATCCGATCCCATAACCAATACAAGCCATAAACATTTCCAATAACAGAACCGCCAGAAATGATCATTGCCTTTCCTTTCTTAGTTTTTTTGGTAATTATTTCATAACCTTGTCTATCATCAACTCCTTTTAATTCAATGCCTTCTTTGCGCAAAAAATTAGCAGCAATTTTATTTGTAGAAGCATCACCCACAATTATAGCATAAGCTTTTAAGGGATTTCTATCATCATTTACCTGAAAATTAATC
>JAOZNO010000144.1 GCA_029933755.1 Bacteroidales bacterium
TATGGCACAAGAAATAGAAAGAAAATTCCTGGTTAAAGGAGATTATAAATCCAGTTCAAAAAAAGAAACAAGAATAACACAAGGCTATCTATCGTCAGTTCCTGAACGTACCGTTCGTGTACGAATAAAAGGAGACAAAGGTTTTATTACGATTAAAGGAATTGGCAACGCAAGTGGTGCATCACGTTACGAATGGGAAAAAGAAATCCCTGTAAGTGAAGTAAACGAACTACTTGAACTTTGCGAGCCCGGAATTATTGATAAAACCAGGTTTCTTGTTGATTCAGGTAAACACACCTTTGAAGTTGATGAGTTTTATGGTGATAACGAAGGTTTAACAGTTGCCGAAGTGGAATTATCAGATGAAAACGAAGAATTTATTAAACCAGAATGGTTAGGAGAAGAAGTAACTGGTGATACCAAGTATTTCAATTCAATGATCATGAAAAATCCATATAAAAATTGGTAGTTAGTAATTAGAGTTCGTCTATAAAGTCAATATTTCTTAATTTCTAAGTGTTTTACTATTTTAGAACGAGAACAGTTCCCAGTTCCCGGTAGACAGTCTTTGCAAAGCTGCGGCCTACTGTGGGCTGTGGACTGCCAACTTCTGCATATCTTAAAATAAGTTACACATGCCTAAAAAGCTAAAAAGTGAGACATTATGGACAGACACTAATTGGTAATTGATATATTAGTCATTAATTGTCATTATTGTTATAAAAATAATTACTACAAATGACCGATTACCAATCAATGTGGTTTAGTTAAGGCTGAAAGCCTTATCGCTAATAACACAGGGCAACGTCCTGTGTGATAATCATAGCATGAAATCTAGCCATGAATGGGCAAAAGCTTTTGGAACATAAAATATCCTAACTAAACGACATTGAATTACCAATAACCTAATGACCAATGACAGCGAAGCATAATTTCAACAGATTACGACAACGCAATTAACTAATACAGTAAAATACAATAGCATGACAACAGAAAAATCAAAAGAAGAGTTGGGCTATGACCCTCTGGACATGAACAACTATAAGATTGAGAAACTGCCTGTCAGGGAAAAAACTGGCTTTGAAAAATGGATGGCTCGACTTGGCGGACCTCTTGCCATAATTACTTTTGTATTACTTGGTTTCATAATTAACATACCATTTTTGCAAAATATCTCACCGGATGACTTGAGTCCTTCTGCATTAAAAGAATTCAATGATTCTGAAAAGGTATTTAAAATTATTAGACTATCAGACGTTCCGGAAGCACAGCAGGATAATTTTAAAAGCATTAAGGAAAAACTTAAAAAGAAAAAAAAAGCAAGAAGTTTAAAAGCAAGCCAGTTTGATACAGATAAGGTAATATCAGATTTAGGAACTTCAGAGCTAAAAGTATGGGAGCAAATTAAAAGCAAAGCTTTTGAGCGTAAGAATGCCTTAATGCTAGCCATTTTTCTTGCAGCAATAATTCTTTGGATAACTGAAGCTGTTCCAAATTACCTCACTTCATTAATTCTGATTATTACCTTAGTTTTAACTAACGTTATATCAGAAGTTGATGCCTATCACCAACTGGGGCACAAGGTAATGTGGCTGAACATCCTCTCCTTTATATTAGCAAGTATGCTTGTAAAGACAAAGGCTGCAAAGCGTTTTGCATTATGGTTAATTGTACGTTTTGGAAAAAATGCCACCTATATTTTCATAAGCTTTATTATCATTAATTTGGTATTATCAGCTTTTATATCGGCTACAACAGCCAAAGCTGCAATACTTTTACCAATTTTTATGGTAATTGCTGCGGTTTATGGTGCAACTGGTGGTAAGCACAGAAATAACTTTGGACGAAATTTGGTTTTACAGAACCTTTTCCAAATAAATATCTCTGCAGGTGGATTTATTACAGGTTCAGGTGCAAACCTTTTAGCAGGTGCCTTAATTGCCGGGGCTATTGGAATTGATGATTTCTTGTATGCTGAATGGTCTATTGCTGCACTTCCACTTGCTATTCTGCTCATTATAATTGGTTGGTTTGTTGGTACAAAAATCATTTTTCCTATCCCTAAACAAGAAAGGAAACCTCAAATTGAAGGTGGAATGAAAATGCTGAAAAAAGAACTTGCTAAGCTGGGGCCCATACGCTTTGAGGAAGTAAAAGCAATGATTATTTTTATTGGAGTATTAGCAATGTGGGCTACTGACAGCTACCATGGTGTAAGTAAAACTGCAGTTGCATTCCTGGGTGCAGTTATTGCTTTGCTACCGCGAATTGGTATTGTAAAGTGGAATGATGTGGATATTCCCTGGCACCTTTTACTATTCTCAGCTGGTGCATACACGCTTGGTGCAGGCCTAAAAGCTACTGATTTGGCTTCTTTAAGTGTTGACGCCCTTTTTGATAGCATGGGCTTAGGCGAGGGAACACCTTTTTGGGTACTTTATTTAATGCTTACCGCTGCCATGATTTTCAGCTCGCTTATTTTTCAATCAAAAACTATGCGAACCCTTGTTTTTATTCCTATTGCCATAGGTGTAGCGCAGCGTTTTGGTTTTAGTGTAATGAGCCTGGCTTTTCCGGTAGCTTTACTTATTGAGCATGTTTATGCTTTACCTTTTAACAGCAAACCCGCTGCACTTCTCTATGTAACAGATCATTACAGTTGGTCAAACACCTTTAAATTTGGGGTCACAATGTTGGTAATAGGCTGGGTAATGATTATAATTTGGGGTGAAACCTGGTTACGATACTTAGGACATACACCAAATGGTGTTTTTGGAATATTTTGACAATAACTTTGATATTTTGGCAAAAAAAACTAATTTTAGATATTGTGCTTCTATCTGTTAAGTTTTTGTTATGAAACATTTCCCATTTTTTTCTGGAGGATAGCTCTTCCGTTTTAACATAACAAACGAGATAATAAGTACGAAACTCTAAAATTTTGAATATGAGAATGAGTATCAAAAATAAAATCCTACTGACTACCATTTCAGGTTTATTACTTATTTCTTTTTTTTCACTGTATCACATTAGATCAAGTTATTATGAACAATTAGATGAACTTTCAAATCGTTCTTTACAAAAAAATATAGAAACTTTCACCAATATTTTAAAATACGACAAAGCAAAATTATTAGTTGCTCTGGAAGTTCTACTGGAGGACAAAAACACTAAAGATTTATTTTTAGAAGAAAATGCTGACAGTTTATTTGAATATTGCTCACCATTATTTCAACAATTAGAGAAAAAATTCAATATAACTCATTGGTATTTTATAAAGCCTGATAAAACCTGTTTTTTAAGAGTTCACAGAAAAGATAAACGAAATGATATTATAAATAGAAAGACATTATTAAACAGTGTTAAAACTAAAGATTATTCCATGGGACTGGAACTCGGATCCAGAGCTTTTGCATACAGGGTTGTTTGTCCTTATTACAAAAAGGATAAATTAATAGGCTATATTGAGTTAAGCGAAGAAATAGGATATTTTTCAAAGCTAATGCAAGAGCAAACAGGTGATCATTCAGTTTTAATGATTGACAAAAAGTATCTGAACAAAGAAAAATGGCTTACTGCAAAAAAACAATATACAGAGATGGCTGATTGGGATGAATTTAAAGATAAAATCCTGATAAATAAAACCACAAACTTAATTGACATAAATAAATTCATTTCTGTATTGGATAATATTCCAGATGAAGGAATAATTATAGAACAGAACTATAAAATTAATGACAACAATTACATATTAGGAAGTTTTCCGGTGTATGATGCAACAAATCAAAAAGTTGGATCAATTGTTTACATCCATGATATTACAAGTATTTATAAGGAAATGCTTTCAAAAAGTATTTCCACAACATTATTATTTATTTTTTTAATTATTGCAGTAATTATTACTGTAATCCTAATTGTCAAACGATATATTATACGCCCCTTAGATTCTGCGAAAAAGTATATATCCGAATTATCAAAAGGGAATTTACGTGCGGGTATATCAATTCATTCTCAGGACGAAATTGGTGACATGTTATTAGATTTAAAGAAAATGGTTGTAAATTTAACATCAACGCTTTTAACCGTAAAAGAAAGTATTGATAAAATAAACGCAACATCAGGCAAACTATATTCCAATTCAAATGAATTAGCCCAAAGCTATTCTGTACAGAAAAATTCAATCAAAGAAATTTCTGATGAGATTAATGAAATTTCACAAAAGGTTAAAGAGAGCGATGGAAATGCACAACAAACAGGAAATTATGCTAAAATAGCAAGTCAAAAACTTGAGCAGGGTAAATCTGCTTTTGTACAAACAATAGATTCAATGAATAATATTAAAGAAAAGGTGTCAATTATTACAGAAATTGCTTTTCAAACGAATATTATTGCTTTAAATGCCGCTATTGAAGCTGCAAGGGCAGGCACATACGGCAGAGGATTTTCAGTTGTGGCAAGTGAAGTTAAAAAATTAGCCGAAAAGAGTAGCAAATCTGCAAAATCAATAAATAATCTTTCAGGCACAAGTGTTAAAATTGCCGAACAGTCACAAAATATTTTAGACGAAATAATTAATCAAATGAATAAAACTTCAAAAATGATTAATGAAATTTCATTAGCCAGCATAGAACAAAACACGAGTATAAATCATGTAAATGATGCTATAAGTTCACTCTACAGCTTATCGCAACAAATTGATTCTTTTTCCGGAGACAGCTCGAATATTGCTAAAGAATTAAATAATCAAACAAAAGAAATGTTGCATGTTGTTTCTTTCTTTAATTTTGAAAAAAATGATTAGTGAATCAGTAAAAATACATGATAAATTTTCTTTTGAGATAAAGTTGGGCTATACTTCTGATAGTGCAATAAAATCACCTGAATATAGTATAAATACATACTTATTTATACCAAATAGCCTGGATATAAACAGGTTTACTTATAAATCTGATAATTTCTACCATGATCTAAAGTCGAACATTCGACTAATGACACCGATTTATCTTTTACGAGACATTTACCAGGGTGAAAAAAACCCATTAATGAGACTTGAAAACAGCTTGCAAGATTTATCTAAAGCACCAAGCAAAGAAAATACAGAACACTACGAATTCCAGATTAAAATGTTTGGTTCAATTGTTAAAAGTGCGCTAAGGAGAGAAGTCTTTCATATCAAAGATAATAAAATTGATGCCGATACTAATTTCTTAATCAGAAGCTATATTCAGGATATAAACGGAATTAAAGAAAAATACAGAAAACTGCGTAGAATTATTAATGTACCAACGGTAAACAAAAAACAATTAAACATATACCTTTTTGGTGATGAATTCATGGGCAATCTTATCGAAAAGTATTCTTTTCGTTTAATGCGATATTTACGTTATAAAACTTATAATCAAGAATACAAAACCCAACTTCTTGAGCTAATTAAAACAGAAATAGATTATAAAACTTCAAAAGACCTTCCTATCGTTTCTGATAATTACAATAATAACGAAGAATTATTATATCGACGTAGCGTTTTGAAAAAATACATTGAAAGTAATTTATTTTTAAATACACGACAGAAAAAAGAAGGAAAACTTGCAGAACAGATTATCTATGGCCTTGCTGCCGGACTAGCAATGATTTTTGCTACAGGAATTGCATTTTACACACAACAGGAATATGGGAATTTTACTATGCCCTTTTTCTTTGCACTTGTTGTAGGTTATATGTTTAAAGATCGAATTAAAGAATTAACGCGCATATATTTTAGTGGAAAGTACAGAAAAAGTCATTTTGACCATAAAACACAAATTTTTAGTGGGAAAAAGCATAGTATTGGTTATTGTAAAGAGAGTTTCAGTTTTATTCAAGAAGAAAATATTTCTGCAAGGGTAATGAAACGCCGTAATCGTTCTCATTTAACTGAAATTGAAAATAACTGGATTGGTGAAAAAGTTATTTTGTACCGCAAACACATTAAACTTTATGGAAAAAAGATAAAAACGGTTTACAAAGACTATTCAATAAATGGGATTAATGATATTGCCAGGGTTAATATTACACCATTTTTAGAAAAAATGACAAACCCCGAAATGCCTATGTACTTTATTGATGATGAAAAGTATAAAAAAATATATGGAAATAAAGTGTATCATTTAAATTTAATTCTTAACTTTAAAACGGCAGATAATGAGTTTTTCAGACGTTACCGTATTATTTTAAACAGAAACGGAATAAAAAGAATTCAAAAAATAATGATCGAACCAAAAAATTAGTAGGCAGTATTCAGTAAACACAGAGTAAGCAGTAAACAATTGACAGACTTATGCCATTTAGAGAATTAAAAGCATATCAAAAAGCATTCAAATTAGCTATGGAGATTTTTTGGCTAACTAAATCTTTTCCTAAAGAAGAAAAGTATTCTTTAACTGATCAAATCAGAAGAGCATCACGTTCTGTTTGTGCTAATATTGGTGAAGCATACAGAAAAAGAAGATATGAAAAACATTTTATCAGTAAATTGAGTGATTCAGATGCAGAAAATACTGAAACTCAGGTTTGGCTCGATTTCTCTTTGTCATGCAAGTATATTGAAAATGAAAAATATAATGATTTAAGAGTGCAATCAGAAGAAGTTGGTAAGCTCTTAAATTTTATGATAAATAATCCTGATAAATTTCGATAATGAACTGAACTGAGAACTGAATACTGAGAACTGTAGACTGTAGACTGAAGACTGGAAACTGATAACCAATTAATAATTAAATTAACCACTATGTTAAACATAGCCCTATTTGGCCCTCCCGGCGCAGGAAAAGGAACACAATCTGAATATTTGATTCAAAAATTTAAACTTTTTTATATCTCAACTGGTGATATTCTAAGAAAAGAATTAGCTGATGAATCAAAGTTAGGACTGGAAGCAAAAAGCATTATTGCTCAAGGAGGCTTGGTTTCTGATGAAATTATTGTTCAAATTATTGAAAAAACAATTAAAAATAATCCGGATGTAAACGGGTTTCTGTTTGATGGTTTCCCGCGAACATTTGTACAAGCCTATATTCTGGAAGGTTTAATGATAAAAATGAATACAAAGCTTGATTTATTAATCAGCATTGAGGTTTCGGAAGAAGAATCAGTAAAACGACTACTAAACAGGGGCAAAACATCAGGTAGGCTGGATGACAATGAAGAAGTTATTAGAAACAGACTTAAAGAGTACAATAATAAAACATTGCCCGTTCTTAACTTTTTTAAAGAACGTGGTAATTATGTCGCTGTTAATGGCTTACAGGACATTCAAGAAGTAGCTACTGACATAGTACAAATAGTTAATAATGAACAAAGCAAAAAATTACTGAATATGGTCATTTTTGGCTACCCCGGTTCAGGTAGAGGATCACTAGGAAAAGCAATTGCTGAAAAGTATAATTTAGAATTTGTGGCAACCGGTGCTATGCTGGATGAAGAAATTAAAAAGAATACGGCCATTGGTAAAGAAGTTAGAAACCTTTATGAAAGTGGTCAGTTGGTTCCTGATGAAATTGTTATTCGATTAATTGAACAGAAAATTGAAAATACAAAAAATGCGAAAGGCTTTATATTTAAAGGCTATCCCCGAACATTGGTTCAATCCTATATTTTAGATGGAATATTAAAGAAACATGAATCCTCGATCAACAAAATTATTGAGATTGATGTGGATACTCTTGAATTAATCAGGCGTTTAGATAAACGTAGTCAAACAGATTCTGCAATGCCTTATGATTCAAGTACCGAAAGAATAGTACAACGCCTTGAGCAGCACAAAACCAAAACCATACCTGTTATTGAAAAATATAAGGAAATGCATGATGTAGCGGTTATTGACGGACAAGACTCATTTGAAACGGTACTGGAAAGAGTATCCCTGGAAATTGAAAATAGTTTTAAAAATTTGAAATAGTGACGGCACTCCGAAAAGCCGCTTAGCAGGTAATCCTATTAAAAGTAAAAATGTATTAGTCTGTATATCTGCTTATTAAAAACCCGCTTGGC
>JAOZNO010000944.1:0-157 GCA_029933755.1 Bacteroidales bacterium
TATGACCTTGTACTTATGCCAGCATTAAACCTGCATCGTGACCCCAATTGCGGTCGTAGTTTTGAATATTATTCTGAGGATCCATTGCTTTCAGGAAAATTATCAGCTTCTATGGTCAATGGTTTGCAATCTAAGGGAGTAGGTGCAACTTTAAAGC
>JAOZNO010000944.1:167-2051 GCA_029933755.1 Bacteroidales bacterium
ACAAAAGATTATACATATACTACAGCTTTCCCTACCTCAACATGTTTGGCCTCAACATGGAATACTGAAATGGTGGAGAATATAGGAAAGGCTTTTGGAAATGAGCTATTAGAATACGACTATGACCTTGTACTTATGCCAGCATTAAACCTGCATCGTGACCCAAATTGCGGTCGTAGTTTTGAATATTATTCTGAGGATCCATTGCTTTCAGGCAAATTATCAGCTTCCATGGTCAATGGTTTGCAATCTAAGGGAGTAGGTGCAACTTTAAAGCATTTTTTGGCAAATAATCAGGAAACAAATAGAAGAAAATATAATGCAGTAGTAAGCCAAAGGGCTTTGCGCGAAATTTATTTACGTGGATTTGAAATAGCTGTTAAAGAAAGTCAGCCCTGGGCAATAATGACGGCATATAATAAACTTAATGGTTTCTACACACCGGAAATTCCAGAATTATTGCAAGATATTGTTCGGGATGAATGGGGATTTGACGGTTTATATATGACTGATTTTGATATGCATTATGGTGATGCGGTAGCCCAGGTGAGAGCAGGAATCAATATGATTATGAGTGGTAGCACAGATGAACTTAAGCAGATTACAGCAGCATTAAAAAATAAAACGCTTGATGAGCGTACACTTGATGAGAATTTATTTTATAACATGAAACTCAAGCTAAACTCACCCAGTATGAAAGGATATAAGCCTTCTTTAAAGCCGGATTTGAAAGCTCATGCACAAATTGCGAGGGAGGCTGTAAGTGAAGGTATTGTGATGCTAAAGAATAAAAATAATACGCTACCAATTAAAAAGAGAAAAACAGTTGCCGTTTTTGGTAAAATATCATATTATTCAATAACAGCAGGAACAGGTAGTGGAGGTGTCCGAAGCAATAAATATGCTATAACTGTAAATGAAGGTCTTAAATCTGCGGGCTTCAAGGTATTGAAAAAAATGGAAACCTCTTATACTGCTTTAATCGAAAAAATTAAAAAAGAAAACCTTGTTCCGCCTTATTTTGACACACCAAAACATCGTAAGGATAATGGCATAACAGGTAACCAGGCACCTGCACATTTCAAAAAAAGACTAATTGCATTTAGTAAAGAACCACAGATAGCAAAAGCAGATATTAAAAAGTACGAATCAAAATCAGATATTGCTGTTATTACACTTGGCAGAAGTGGTGGCGAAAATTATGAAAATGGGTATCTTCCTATAACACAAATAGAACTTGATCTGGTAAAAAATGTATGTGATATTTATCATGCAGCAGGAAAAAAAGTAATTGTTGTACTTAATGTTGGTGGCGTTTGGGAAACAGCAAGCTGGCGGGATTATCCTGATGCTATTCTTTTGGCATGGCACCCTGGGCAAGAAGGTGGACACGCTGTTGCAGATATAATTAAAGGAACCGTTAATCCATCCGGAAAATTACCTGATTCATTTCCTTTGAAGTATGAAGATGTTCCATCATCAAATTCTTTTCCGGGATTACCCGCAGAAAACCCTGTGAATTCATTTTATGAAGAAGGCATTTATGTTGGATATCGTTACTATGACTCATTTAATGTACCAACAGCATACGAGTTTGGTTTCGGAATGTCATTTACTAAGTTTGAATACGCAGACTTGAAATTGAGCAGCACCAGTTTTTCTTCAAAAATAAAAGTTACCATGACGGTAAAAAATACTGGAGAAGTAGCAGGTAAAGAGATTGTTCAATTATATCTTGCAGCACCTTCAACAAAAATTGAGAAACCGGTACAGGAATTAAAAGGATTTGCTAAAACCAAACTATTAAAGCCAGGCGAAAGCGAACAGCTTTCTTTTGAATTGGATGAACGTGCTCTTGCTTCTTTCTGGACTGGAATTAGTGCA
>JAOZNO010000945.1 GCA_029933755.1 Bacteroidales bacterium
GGTAAAAGTTTAAAGAATTGTCCACAGATGACGCAAATGAACGCAGATAAACACTTACATTAAATCTGCGTTAATCTGAGATAATCTACGGATAAACAATGACAAGCAACAGGAGTAAGTTTCCTTGCTAAAACCAAAACCCACAAAATGTTATATTACAGCCAGCAATTTTAATTTCTAATTCTAAAGTCTGCTTTATTGGCTTCGCCGAGCTAAAGGTTCATAAAAAACGACAAAACTGTTGTATTGTATTTATAATAAGCCTCTAAAGTGTTTGTGTTAAAAAAACTTTATTTTGTCATTTTTTACAATGTCTGTTCCGATTTATCGGAATGCAATTTTTTGAATTTATCTACTTTCGATCCAAGACTTTGAACCTTTAGCTCAATGCGACCATAGAAATAGAAAAAATCGCATTAAATAGAGAACTATGTCGGCAGGCTTGGATATCGTATAAAAATCCAAAAAAACGCATGAATTTTGCAGGAAAGAACTAATTTTGAACATTTAATTTTATTTTGAAAAATATGTTTGAATTAATCAGGAAGAATAGATTTTTTATTGCTCCATACCTATTGCTTTTGGGTATAGCGACATTTTTTTTAATCGTTTATTCAAAAAGTCAAATTCATATTTATTTAAATCAGTTTCATAATCCTATTACTGATTTGTTTTTTAAGTATTTAACTTATGTTGGTGATGGTGTGGTAGTTGCGGTTTTTTTAATTGTGCTTTTATTTATCAGTTACCGTTATTTTTTGATTATGGCTGGTAATGTATTTTTGACTACTGTTGTGGTACAAGGCTTTAAAAGAATTATATTTTCTGATAGTGTACGGCCATCTAATTTTTTTTCCGGGATTTATGAACTTCACTTGATTTCAGGAGTTGATATGCACAGTTTTAAGAGCTTTCCTTCGGGGCATACAGCCTCTGCATTTGGCATTTTTTTTATGGTAGCTTTAATTACTAAAAATAATGGTTTAAAGTTCCTTTTTTTGATAACAGCATTTTTAACTGCATATTCAAGGGTGTATTTATCACAACATTTTTTAGTCGATATCTTCTTCGGTTCACTTATTAGTACTGTTTTTACCTTTTTAATGTTTTATTTTGGAATGAAATGGCAAAATAAAGGTTTAGATAGGTCTTTAGGCCAGTTTGTAGGCAGTAAGGGCTAACTAAATAGCATAATATTTTCTCTTTTAATTAATTTGATTTAAATTTGTCGCTTATTTAAAAAATGAGTAAAATGGCTGCAAGTACCTTATTTACAAAGCTTTCCATTATAATCCCTGTCTATAATGAAGGTAGGTCAGTTTCATTAATCCTTGATAAAGTAAAAGCAGTTGAGCTTTTAAACAATATTGAAAAGGAATTAATTATAGTAAATGATTGCTCTACGGATAACACAAAACAAGTTATTGAAGAGTATATGGAGAAAAATCAAGATGTTGATATACAGTATTATGAACATGAAATAAATAAGGGAAAAGGTGCTGCTCTTCATACTGGTTTTAGTAAAGCAAAAGGCGAATTTCTTATCATTCAGGATGCTGATCTTGAATACGATCCGGAAGAATATAATGACCTTTTAAAACCAATTGTTAATGGGTTTGCTGATGTAGTTTATGGTTCTCGTTTTAAAGGAAATAACCCTCATAGAATATTATTTTTCTGGCATACAATAGGTAATAAATTTTTAACATTCTTGTCTAACTTGTTTACAAACCTTAATTTAAGTGATATGGAAACTTGTTACAAAATGTTTAATACTGAATTAATTCAGGGTATAAAGCTAAAAGAAAACCGATTTGGTTTTGAGCCTGAAATTACTGCTAAAATTTCACGGGTTCCAAAAGTTAGAATATACGAAGTAGGTATTTCATATTACGGTAGAACCTATGATGAAGGCAAAAAAATAGGTTGGAAAGATGGAGTTCGAGCTATATTTAGCATTTTAAAATATGCAATGCTAAAATTGTAAGCACTAAGCACTAAGTGCTATTTAATGTTGCTTACGCACTAGTGCAAGTTTTTAGTAGT
>JAOZNO010000946.1 GCA_029933755.1 Bacteroidales bacterium
TGTAAGGCTTTTGAAAGTGTTATTAATGAAAAAACACTACAAATTGATGCTACTGAAGCAGACATTATACTAAAAGAATTTTTCACTAAACAAAGTAATATGACAGCACAAAACAACTTAGAAGAAGGAAAAAAATTCCTTGAAGAAAATGGAAAAAAAGAAGGTGTTATCACCTTAGAAAGTGGCTTACAATACATCGTCACTCAAGAAGGTACAGGAGCAATTCCATCACTTACTGACGAGGTTGAAACACATTATCGGGGAACTTTAATAGACGGAAGTGTATTTGATAGCTCTTATGACCGTGGCGAACCAATTACTTTTCCGGTAACCGGTGTAATAAAAGGATGGACTGAAGCATTATTACTAATGAAAGAAGGTGCTAAATGGAAATTATTTATCCCATCAGATCTTGCTTATGGATCAAGAGGTGCAGGAGGTGTTATTCCACCAAATACAACATTAATTTTTGATATTGAATTAATTTCTATTAAAAAATAATATACTTTTGCCATAATTTTATAATTACAATTAAAAAAAATAAACGAATGAAACAATTTACGTATTTAGTATTAGCAATTGCATTATTAAGCTTTAGTGCTTGCAATAATGGAGGTGGTTCTGCAAACCTTAGTGGCAAGGCAGAATTAAACAATGATATTGACTCAGTTAGCTATAGTTTAGGTGTTGATATTGCTAAAAGCATTAAACGAAGTGGTGTAGAAGAAATTAACATTCAGGCACTTGCAATAGGATTATCAAATGTAATGGACGATGACAGCCTTTTGATAAGTGCTGATGATGGAAAAAAGAATATACAAGCGTTTTTCAGAAATGTACAGACAAAAAAAACAAACAAAAATAAAGAAGAGGGAGAAAAATTTCTTGCAGAAAACAAAACAAAAGAGGGTGTTATAACAACTGAATCCGGATTACAATACAAAATTATCACAGAAGGTAAAGGTGCAATTCCAACGGATAAAGATAAAGTGAAAGTTCATTATACAGGAACTTTAATTAATGGTGAAAAATTTGACAGCTCTTATGACAGAAAAGAGCCTTCAAGCTTTGCCGTAACTGGTGTAATAAAAGGTTGGACTGAAGCACTTTTATTAATGCCTGTTGGTTCAAAATGGATGGTTTATATTCCATCGAACATAGCTTATGGCGAGAGACCAAGACCAGGTGGGAAAATCGAACCAAATATGGCTTTAATTTTCGAAATGGAACTACTTGAAATCGTACAAGAAGAAGAAATAACCAAATAAATCAAACAAATGAAGACAGCAGAGATTAAAACAGCAAAAGGTATCATGAAATTAAAGTTTTATGAAGATGATGCCCCCGGCACCGTTGCTAATTTCATTAAATTGGCAAAAGACGGATATTATGATGGTTTAACTTTTCACAGGGTAATTCCTGATTTTGTAATACAAGGCGGCTGCCCGGATGGAACCGGTGCTGGTGGCCCGGGATATACAATTAAATGTGAGTTAGATGGTGAAAACCAATACCATGACCGCGGTGTATTATCAATGGCACATGCTGGAAGAGACACAGGTGGCTCCCAGTTTTTTGTTTGCCATAGCCGTACAAACACAGCACATCTTGACCGAAATCATACTTGCTTTGGTAAAGTTTATGAAGGACTTGAGGTTATCGACCAGATTAAGGAAGGTGACAAAATTGAAAAAATAATAATTAGCGAAGCATAATGAGTTTAGACATTACAGGTAAAGTAGTAAAAATCCTTCCGGAACAAACCGGACAAGGAAAAAATGGAGGATGGAAAAAACAGGATTTTGTTATTGAAACGATGGATCAATATCCTAAAAAGGCTTGTTTTTCTGCCTGGGGCGATAAAACCGCAGCAATAAAACAACTTTTACAGGGTGATGAAGTAACCGTTAGCTTTAATGTTGAATCACGTGAATACAACGAACGCTGGTATACGGAGCTTAAAGCTTGGAAAATCACAAAAGGTTCGCAAAATGCATCAGATCAAAGCACTAATGCAATGCCTCCTATAAATGAAAATGATAA
>JAOZNO010000947.1 GCA_029933755.1 Bacteroidales bacterium
GCGTTCATTTGCGTCATCTGCGGACTAATCATTTATACTTTTTTTCCACAAAACTATAAAATTCATAATTTTAATAATTGCCTAGATTATTAACGTTCAAATATTCTTTATTATTCAGGCATTCCAGTAAGGTATTTGAAAATTAAACTTTACCCACAATATTTTATATCATAGCCATTATAGGAAATAAAAAATTTAATTTAAATCCGAAATATCATTTTTGACTTGACACTAGTTTATTTGACAATTTAAATTTAGTTTCTTACTCATGATATTTTAAATAGCCTTAATTTAAATA
Organism: Bacteroidales bacterium; assembly: GCA_029933755.1. Taxonomy (GTDB): domain Bacteria; phylum Bacteroidota; class Bacteroidia; order Bacteroidales; family NBLH01; genus NBLH01. The sequence continues at coordinate 299 of JAOZNO010000947.1, forward strand.
TTATAATGAATTAAAAAAGCCCATCAGTTGTTCCACACTAATCTTTTTCGCAACGATATTCTGATCTTCGTCAAGTAAGAAAATTAGAGGTGTACCCGAAATATTATATAATTCTCTGTAGCCTGATTTGTTTTTAGGATCCCATACATTTATCCAACGCAGGTGTTTATCTTCTACATATTTTTTCCATGCTTCTTTATCCTCACCTGTATTTATGCCAATAATACTTACACCACGGTCTTTTATTATTCGGTAAAAGTTCATTAAATCCGGACTAACTTGATCACAAATACTGCAATCATCGTTAAAAAAATACAGAATTACATAGTTATTTTGTACATCTCGTAAGTTAATGGTTTTACCATCAATGCTTTTCATTGAAAAATTAGCTGCTTTTTTACCAATAAGGTTTGGCTTCCTAATTTCGATATCAGCACTAAGTTTTGTTTTAAAATCTTCATTAACCCATGGTGCTTTGCCATTTATAAAGTAGTTTTCGGCCAGGTATACAAAAATGTTTTCATCATTAATAATATTACTTCTTGAGTAGTGTGCAAATAAATTATTTAAAATAAACTTATAAACTTCTTCGTTTGCTTTTGATTTTTCCAGAACAAAATCTATCTCGTGTAATATTGTATCCCGAAATGGAGGAATTACCCGGGTAAGATACTGCAATACTTTACTATCCAGTAATGAACTTTTTGTAAGGCGATCATCAGCAAAGTTTAAGTTATCAAAGAAGTGAAATTTTACGTAATGATATTCAAATAATGAATCCAGTAATATTCCGCTTGTATCTCTTGGAGCAGGTGGTGGAATAATAGGCATTCCTGCCTTTATTAAAACCGAAATAAGTGAATCAGGATGCTCTTTTACAATTTCCTCCTTTTCAAGGTATATTTTATTTTTAAGTACCTGAATTTGCTGTTCAACAATCATTATTGAATCTAAATTCCTTATCAGTGTTTTTTGTTTTTCTTTAAGTTGGTTTATGTTAATAAAGCTATTACTAAGAAAGTTTTGATATATAAAAAACTTTTCATTTTGGTATGAATTTTTAAACTTTACAGTTTTTATAAAATCAATGGTATCTGCTGATATAGAGAAGTCTTGGTCTTCATCAATTAAGAAATCAAAATATTGACCATGAGGATAAAGTAAAAAATATAAACCACCGCCTAAGTTTTCTTGTTTTTTAAAAATACCTTTGCCTGATTTATCCAAAATAACGGAATCAACCAGGAAAATTCGATTCCCATAATGATGACCCAGGTAGATATTGGATTCTTTTAAATTTTTTATATTTATTGATATTTCATAGCCTTGTGCTGAACTGTATGATTGAAAAAGTAAAGTAAAAAGTGTAAAAAGAAGAATTATTTTATTTGTCATTTTAGTTGATTTAAAATTTTAATTATTTATTAGAATATGCAAATTAAAGATAATAACGGGAATTAATAAAAAAAATGTTTTTTTATCAGCTAAAAATTTATCTCTTTGCATAATTAAATAAACGGTAACTATTCAGTTTAAGAATCCAATTTTACGCAAAGAACGCTAAAAATACCAATACGCAAAGAACGCTAAAAAATGAATATAGAGCATTCATAAACTTTGCGAACTTAGCGTCTTTTTTAGCAATATTGTGAATATACATAATAAACTTTGTGTACTTTGCGTGAAAATTAGGTAACTGTGTAGGTACAATAAGCTTAGCTCAAAAGATAAAATATATGAAAAT
>JAOZNO010000145.1 GCA_029933755.1 Bacteroidales bacterium
TAAGAAAACTACCATCCGTCAAACTGCTGTATTTATATATACGGAGATGCTGACATAAAAAAAGAATTACAAACAATTAATCTTGAGTATTTGTCAAAATTTGATGTAGCAGATGGTGTTAAAAATAAAATTGCCATGCAAAAGCCGTTTACCGAAATGAAAATTGTTTCGGCTCCATATTCTGTTATGGAAGGTACACCAGTTGAAAATCAAACATTTTTAAGCTTAAGTTGGGTATATGGTGATAAAACTGATCCAGCACAATCCATGGCACTTGATATTTTAACCGATGTATTGGTTGATCAGGAATCGGCACCAATACGAACCGCTTTACAGGAAGCTGGAATCGGCCGTGATGTATATGCTTATAATTCATCAGATAACCAAAATACATTTGGAATAACAGTAAAAAATGCAAATTCTGAAGATAGAGATAAATTTAAAGAAATTGTTTTTAATACCTTAAAGGAACAAAGTGAAAAAGGCATTGACAAAGATGCCGTTGATGCATACATTAACAGACTGGAGTTTAACATGAGAGAAGGTAACAGCTCTCAGAAAGGGCTAATGTATAGTTTAGGTAGTTTTTCTGACTGGATGTTTACAAACAATCCCTTTGTTGGCTTAGAATGGGAAAAAACCTTAGCTGAAGTTCGTAAACGAATTGGCGAAAATTACCTGGAACAATTAATAAAAGATGCACTTTTAAACAATAATCACGCTTTGTTGTTGTCTCTTGAACCAAAACCGGGTTTGGAAAAAGAAATTATGGCAAAAACAGCAGAAAAGCTGGCCGAATACAAAAAATCATTAACTGAGGAACAACTAGATGCTTTAGTCAAAGAAACAACGGAGTTAGTTGAATATCAGCAACGTGAAGATACTCCTGAAGCACTGGCAACAATTCCTAAACTTGAAAGAAGTGACCTTAATCCTGAAGTTGACTGGTATGAAATAACAAAAAAGGAAGTAGCTGGAACAGACATTCTTCATTATGATGACTTTACCAATGGAGTTGTATATGCAAACTTAATGTTTGACCTTAAAGTATTGCCTAAAGAGTTGATTCCGTATGCTTCTTTTATGACTAGCCTTTTAGGCAAAATGGATACTGAAAATTTCAAATTTGGTGATTTGGAAAAAGAAATCAGAAAAAATACGGGAACTTTTTACAGTAATCTTGATGCATGGAAAGAAAATAATGATGATGCAAAATTATTAACAAAATTTACACTTGTTTCGAAAGTACTTCCTGAGAAAACAGATAAAATGTTTGACTTAATGAATGAAGTTCTTTTCAAAACAAAATTTGAAGATACAGACCGTTTAAAGGTAATACTCACACGGTTACAATCAAGATTAGAATCAAATGTGAAAAACAACGGTATGAATTATACTTTCACCAGAACATTTTCATATTTCTCAAACAATGGAATGTTCAATGAATTAACAAATGGATTTGAATATTATTGGTTTGTAAATAATCTGTTAGCTGATTTTGACAAAAATAGTGATGAAATTATTTCAAATATTAAAAAAACAGCTGAATTATTATTTAACAAAAACAACTTAATTACCGGAACCACATGTAGTAATAAAGATTACAATTCATTTAAAAATGCCTATACTACATTTGTTGGCACATTGCCTGCTACAGAAGTAAAAGCACAGGATTGGAACTTTGTACTTAAAAACAAAAATGAAGGTTTTATGTCAGCTACTAAAGTGCAATATGTAGTAAAAGCATATGATTTTAAAAAGCTGGGTTATGAATGGGATGGTAAAATGAGCGTAATGAACAGCATTTTATCCAATGATTATTTACACAATCAAATCAGGGTAATTGGAGGAGCATATGGTGGATTTTCAGGAGTTAGAAATGATGGTATCATGTATTTTGGCTCATACCGAGATCCAAACTTAAAAGAAACGCTTGAAAATTATGATGGTTCGCCGGAATTCATAAGCAATTTTGAAGCTGATGATGAAAAAATGCTAGGATATATTATTGGTGTAATAGCACAGCTTGATTCACCACGGACAGCTTCGCAAAAAGGTGAAATAGCATATGCCCGCTATTTCCGAAAATATACAAAAGACATGATGATATCTAACAGAAAAGGGGTTTTAAGTGCGACTGTTGAAGATATAAAAGGAATGTCGGGTATGATTAAAGCAGTTCTTGAACAAAATGTTCATTGTGTTTATGGTAACAAAGAAAAAGTTACTGAAAACAAATCATTATTTGGTAAAATCCTACCACTTAATAAAGATATTTAAACTGAGTAAATATTCTGAAAAAGGGGTTCATACGTTAAGTGTGAGCCCTTTTTTTATAAGCATGATTTTTTTATTTTTGTATTATGTTAAAAACAAAAGCATATAAAATACAACTTTTTGCGTCCATTTTTCGTGGAAGAAATGATATTTATGCTGTTCGTTGGGAAAAAGAAAAGCGATCAGGTTATATGCCAGCATATGAGATAGATTGGAGCGAATATCAAAACCATAAGGCAAAAGGTGGTACTTTTAAGGATTATAAGAATAAAGAATATCTTCCATTTGATAATAGGGCAATTGAACAACACTTAAGAGGAAAAGAAACTTGTGGGATCTATCCTTTGCTTGAGGATAATTCATCCTATTTTATTGCTGTTGATTTTGATAAAAATAACTGGCAAAAAACAATAATATCCCTCCACAAAAAGTGTACTGAATTTAAATTGCCTACTTATATTGAGCGATCACGATCTGGTAATGGAGGGCATTTATGGCTATTTTTTGAAGAAGCTGTTCCAGCAGAGCAAAGCCGCAAAATGATGTTTGAACTATTACGCAATGCTGAAATCATTTCTAATTTTGAAAAAGAGCCAAGCTTTGATCGACTATTCCCAAATCAGGATTTCCATTCAGGCAAAGGAATGGGAAATCTAATTGCTTTACCACTAAATGGAAAATCAATAGAAAATGGGAATTCCGCTTTTCTCAATCCAGATACATTTGAACCCTATGCAAATCAATGGGATTTTCTCAACTCTATTGAAAAAATATCCAAAAACAAGTTCAAAGATGTGTTTGAAGAACTCTTTGATGAAAAACCTAGGGATCACCTTATTTCATCAACAAATAATGGAAGTCCTGTTGAACTTGAAATATTAATTAGTAACCAAATATATTTAAAGAGAAGACATTTAAGCAAAAAACTTATCGCCTTTATTAGGGAACATCTAAATTTTTTCAATACTGATTACCTTGTCAAAAAGAACCTTGGAAAAAGCACTTTTAAAACGGAGAGATATTTTAATCTAATAGAAGAAACGAGTGAGGAAATAATGATTCCGAGAGGTTTTTCTGCTGATTTAGTACAATTCTGTAAAAAAGAAAATATTCCATTTAGGGTAATTGATAAAAGAATAAAAAATGAAGAGATACAAATTGAATCGAATATTGTTCTTCAGCCCCATCAGAAAATGGCAATACAATCTACACGGGAAAAAGATTTTGGTGTTATCGTGTCCCCGCCCGGATCAGGAAAAACAGTTATTGGACTTGAAATAATTGTAGAAAAAAAACAAGCTGCACTTATAATTGTCCATCGCAAACAACTTTTCGATCAATGGATTGACAGAATTCAAGCCTTTCTCAAGATCCCCAAAAAAGAAATTGGTCAAATTGGAAACCAAAAGTTCAAAATAGGAAAATTTGTTACTATTGCAATGATACAGTCTATTTCACGAAATAAAAATATAAAAGAAATTTCTAATGCTTTTGGGACAATTATTATTGATGAATGCCACCATATTCCTGCAAAATCATTTAGAGAGGCAATAATAAATTTTAATTCATATTATTTATATGGTCTTACTGCTACACCAAAGCGAAAAAACAATGATCAGAAACTAATATTTATATACATTGGAAACATATTACATAAAGTTGATCAACATGAATATTTGAAAGAGAAAGGCATAAAAACAGAGATAAACATTAGGGAAACCAATCTTTTTGTTCCGTTTGACTATAAAATTGATAAGTATGAAACGGTTTCGAGAATTCTCATCCATGATACCAACCGGAACTCAATTATCGTTGAGGATATAGAATCTAATGCAGACAGGTTTAAAACCATACTGGTATTGACTGAAAGAAAGGCACATGTTGATATCCTAAACCTTTACCTGAAAGATAAATACGAAACAATAACCATTCATGGTGATGATTCTGAAAAAATACGAAAAAGTAAAATAGACCAAATCAAACAAGGTCATTTCAAAATTGTAATTTCAACAGGGCAATTCTTTGGGGAAGGAATTGATATTAGCAATTTAGAATGTCTTTTTATTGTTTATCCTTTTGCTTTTGAAGGGAAATTAATCCAGTATATTGGTAGAATTCAACGTTCTGAAAATCCACCTGTAATATTTGATTACAGGGATTCGAAGATTGATTATTTCGAGAAAATGTTTAAACAGAGGAATCGGTATTATAAAAAGCTTTTAAAATAGTGATGGGAAACTGAATTGTGTTAAAATATCACTTAAACAAAACTCTCCCGTTTCTGTAAATTAATCATCGTCCATAAAAGGGAAATGATGGAACCTACTACTAAAATTAAGCGATTTTGGTAAACAATATTCATCCAAATACTGTGGCTCATATCCGATGGTACATTAAAGGGGTTTAAGAAAATATTCCATTTGTTATGTTCTAAAGGTTCGGCCAGAATAAAAAATATTAGACCAATAATAACCATTACTACAGATGCACCACGTCCGTTTTTTAAAAGGGTAGAAAATAAAAAAGACAAACAGGCCAAAAATATCAGGGGGTACATTAACTGGTAAACCATACTGAAAATAGATATAGGTACCACCGAAAAGTGCGAAAACCAAGCCATCAGCAACAATAGGACAAACAATACCCCCATACTTATGATAAAACGGACAAGATAAACCTTGTATCTGTAATTGGGTATTCCAAAAATAATCTCCAGCATTCTTGAATCCTTATCGTTTTGTATATTAAACAAAACAGGGTAAAAAATAATTAATATCCCGGGGAATATCAATATACTAAAAATATCTTCCTGTTCAGGATTGCCATCAGAGAACAACATAATACCCGTAACCATTAAGTAAAATGCCAGTGCCGCAATTAGGAAATACACAAATTTATTGGCAAATACAATTTTCAGGTTGTAGCTTATAATATTTTTAGATAGTTTTAATTGATTTTTAATATTCATCTCCCCAAAAAATTTAGATGTTTTAATTATGAAATTTTAGTTAACACTACCACTTTTCTCTTTGCGAAACTTCGTGCCCCTTTGTGTAACTCTGTAAATAGCTATACCACAGAGGTTCACAAAGAATTCGCAAAGCCACACAAAGTTTTTAATTAATATTAGCAATAACTTTCTAATTACTACTCAACAAATACAAATATGCATCTTCCAGATTTGCTTTTACTTTTTTAGCTTCTATTGATGGTGCTTCATTTGCTAAACATCGTACCCGAATATTTTCTCCATCGCGCATATGATGAATAATTGTTAGTTTTTCTTTCATTTCTTCAAATTCATCTGCGGGGATATTAAGCATCCATACTTTATTCTCTGCTAATCCTGCCATTTCAATGGGTGCACCCAAATACCTTAATGCTCCTTGTTTCATAACCGCCACTTTACTACATGAGCTGGCCACATCTTCAATAATATGTGTTGAAAATATTACAATTCGCTCTCTGCTCAGTTCTACCAACAGGTTTCTAAAACGGATACGCTCCCTTGGATCAAGACCGGCGGTTGGTTCATCAACCACCAAAATACGTGGTAAATGCATTAAAATTTGTGCAATACCAATCCGTTGTTTCATACCACCTGAAAAAGAACCAATTTTTTCATTCCTGTTATCGTACATATGAACGGCATTCAGCACATATTCTACACGTTTTTGTCTTTCTTTATCGTCATACAGTTTTTTAAGAATACCCATATAATTCAGAAAATCCTGGGCAGTCATATTTTCATACATACCAAATTCCTGTGGTAAATAACCTATTAAGCCTTGCAGCTCCTCTCGTTTTTCCTGAACATCAATTCCGTTAATGGTTATTTTTCCATAACTAGGGTCAAGAATACCACAAATAATACGCATTAAAGTTGATTTCCCTGCGCCATTTGGCCCTAACAGACCAAACATACCTGTCTGAATATCAAGAGATACGCCTTTTACTGCTTTAAAAGGTGTTTTCTTTTTCCCGATAATAGGAATAAGCAGCACAAAACGGGAAAATACTTTGCGAATTCCCTTAAAACGTCCTGTTATCCGGTTAACGTTTACCTTATTTTTGTATAAATTATCGGATGTAAGTTTTATAAGTAAGGCTAAATACCAAAATACGGCTGTAGGAATAAGCAAGCCGATTAATTCAAATTTCTGATAAAATAAGAATAACGAAAATGCCGGGAACAGCCAGTAAAATGAACTAACAAATAGGTTTATGAAACGAGATGACCATTTTCCTGCACTTTTACGTTCAGGACTAATCGCATATTTTTTTATGGGTTGCAATACTGAAAATACCAATACATGAAAAATAATTGGCAGAATAAAGAACCACAAACCACTTTCTAAATGGAAATAAATGAAATATACCGCAAATCCAATGATTGGTAATTGCCATATTAATCTGCCAAAATCTTTTAAGGAAGTCATTTCACTTTCTATGCCCAAACGTTTACGGATTTTAATACCGGATTTCCATTCGCGCATAAATTGGCTATCACGTTCGTAGATTTTTACCAGGTTCCGTATTTCAATAAATAAAGGTTCATCTTTATCAATCAGTTTTTCACTGGCTTTTCGTAAACTATTCTGCACAAAATAAATAACAGCCGGAACAATAATAATCAACAAAATAAAATTAATTATTTGCCATATTCGGCTATCTACCTCAGTAAAAACGAAATAGGTTCCTGCAACCCAAATAAGGGCTTGTAAAGCTTTTACATACATTTTTTGTTCCCGCATCCAGTTCATAGATGATTGTAAACCCGAATTTAAGGTTGGAATAAAAACCAAAGTGAGTAATGTGCTCAATGCCAGACCACCAATAACCGTAATTGCAAACGGAACCCCAATACTGGTTACATATTCGGCTTTGCCCATTGCCAAAGGAATTAGTGCAATAATAGTGGTAATTGCCGTTATCAAAATCGGACGGATTCGTGCCAAACCAGCCATCATTAAGGCTCTGGATTCGGTATAGCCTCTTTTTTGCAAAACACGTGAATAATCAATGAGAATAATTCCATTATTGACCACAATTCCCAGTAAAATAATAAAACCAGTTAGCACATTTGCGTTCAGTAATGAATTGCCTGTTAAGATTAAAGCAACCAAAGAGCCAATTGCCGCCATAGGTATGGAAAACATCATGACCACCGGAACTGAAAACGATTCAAATACAGATGCTAAAATCATGTATATCAATACGAAAGCAGCCAGTATTAAAAAGCCAAATTCACCTAAATCATCCTCTTCATGTATCACTTCAAGGGCTAAGCCAGACGGGAGGTTTATATTTTCAACCAGATCATCAACTTCTGCTCTTGCATTATCCAAAAGGTCTTTTTCATCATTAACCTCATCAATAAACTGATAAACCAATTTCAGTTGTTTTTCCTGATTTTTTCGTTTAATTGATGATAAACCTTCGGTAAAGTTTAACTTGCTAATTTGTTGTAATTCAAACTGTGAACCCTGACCACTACGAACATTTAATCTTCTTAAATCATCAGCATTCCGTTCCTTTTTATCATTCGCATTTATGGTTTTTATTTGAATATCGTACTCTTCCGTTCCCTGTTTAAATACCACGCCACTTGAAAATTCCTTTTGAAAAGAATTTAATTCGGAAAGTACTGAAGTGACAGGAATATCATAAAGAGACA
>JAOZNO010000002.1:0-16266 GCA_029933755.1 Bacteroidales bacterium
GTTGTATATTTACTTTTGATAACGTACTAACTACTAAAAGTTTGCATTAGTGCGTAAGCAACATTAAATAGCACTTAGTGCTTAATATTAATAAAATGAAAAAATTTGTTGTAATTGGTGGGGGCTTTGCTGGTGTTGAAGCAGCCATAAAGCTAAGAAAATATGGTTATCAGGTTACATTAATCTCTGATCGTGACTATTTGTTTGTTTACCCAATCTCAATTTGGATTCCAACAAAGAAAAAAACATTTGAACAGGTGCAAATAAAATTAGATATTTTAAGTAGAAAACATGGTTTTGACCTGATTATTGATAAAGTGACGCAAATTAAGCATGAGCAAAATAAAGTAATACTTTCTAAAGAAAACATAAATTACGATTATCTATTTATTGCTTTAGGAATGCATAAAATACATAAAGAAGGCTTGGAGCATACCCATTCTATCTGTGGGAATCCCAAGGAATCATTAATAATTAGGGATGAATTAAGCAAACTTATTGAGCAGGGGCATGGCAAAATTGCTATTGGGTTTGGTACAAACCCTAAAGATGTTACAGCCACAGCTGTTCGGGGAGGGCCTGCTTTTGAATTACTTTTTAATATCAGTCATTATTTAAAACAGAAAGGGGTAAGAGACAAGTTTGAACTTAATTTTTTTGCACCAATGAAAGAGCCTGGCAGAAAAATGGGTGAAAAGCCTTATAAAAAAATGGGATTATTCTTTGAACGATATAAGGTAAAAACCTTCGTGGGGAAAAAAATTAGCCGGTTTGAAAAAAATGCCGTAGTTTTTGAAGATGATAGTAAATTGGAAAGTGACTTAACAATTTTTATTTCAGGAGGTAGTGGTCATAAATTAATAGAAGAATCAGATTTGCCAAAAAGTGAGGCTGGTTTTGTGAAAATTAACGAATTATGCAGGGTTGAAGGAATTCCAAATGTTTATGCCATAGGAGATGTGGTTGAATTAGTTGGACCTAAATGGGCAGCCAAACAAGGGCATATTGCTGAAGTTATGGCAGATGTTGCAACTTATAATGTACATAATGAAATAATAGGAAAAGGGCGAAGAAAAAGTTATTGGGAAAAACTACATATTATTTGTGTGATGGATTCAGGTGATGGTGCCGCTTTTATTACACGTAATCATAAAAAGGATTTTATTATGCCAATGCCAATTATAGGACATTGGTTAAAAATGGCATGGGGTTTTTATTATATTAATTCAAAACTTAAAAAAATACCCAAAATACCTGGAATGTAAAAAATAGTTAGGGTATTTTGCTAGGCAAAACAAAATTTTGTTATTGGATTTTCGAAATTAAAGCGCTTTTCCATGTTTCTGTTCCAAAACATAGTAAATACAGTGCTTTGAAAGTGCTTTTCAATACAGATAGTGATATATGTCACTAAAATAATTGTTAGACAGCACTAAGAGAATAAGAATTTCCATGTTATTTTATATTGTTAAAAAAATTAAAACAGTTTTTACATGGAAAGAACATATATTACAAAAGGTAAATTTGCAAGGGTTTTGATGCTTTTTGCAGTTGTACTATTACCCTGGTTAATAGCTATTTTCTGGGTTAATAAGGTAAGTTTAGAACAAAAGCCTGTTACGGTAAACATAATTAACTATAAGGCAGATTCCTTACCGTCACCTGTAGATCATAGTGCGTATGAGATTCTACAACAAGATTTTACTACACCACAACAAGTTACAGAAGCATGTTTATCTTGCCATAATAAAACAGGGCATGATATAATGCATACATCACACTGGAAATGGTCAAGACCATATGTTAATGAAAATGGTGATACTGTAGAATTAGGAAAAAAGAACATAATAAACAACTTCTGTGTAGGAACAGATTCTAACGAGCCCAGATGTACAAGCTGTCATATTGGTTATGGATGGAAAGACAAAGATTTTGATTTTAAAGCCGAAATGAATATCGATTGTATTATTTGTCATGATCAAACGGGTACATATAAGAAGTTCCCTGTTGCAGCAGGATATCCTGTAAAAGAAGAAAAAGTATTTAACGGGAAAAAATTCTTACCACCAGACTATAATAAAGTTGCACAGAATGTTGGAATGCCAAAAAGAGAGAATTGTGGTTCATGCCATTATTATGGTGGTGGAGGAAATAATGTGAAGCATGGAGATATTGAAAAAGTATTAACGAATACAACCAAAGAAGTTGACATCCATATGGGTGTTGATGGTGAAAACATGTCATGTACAGCTTGCCATGCATCAGACAGACATGATATTCAAGGGCAGTTATATTCTGTTTCCTCATATAATCAAAATAGAACTACTTGTGAGCAGTGCCACACCGAAACGCCACATGAAAACACCATAATTAATCAACATGCAAACAGGGTTGCTTGCCAAACTTGCCATATCCCTACCTATGCAAAAGCTGCACCTACAAAAATGACATGGGATTGGTCAACAGCTGGTAGACATAACGAAGATGGCAGTGTTACTGTTGAAAAAGACAGTAATGGAGTAATGACCTATCATGGCAAAAAAGGAACTTTTGAGTGGGCAAAAAATGTGACACCTGAATATACCTGGTTTAACGGAAATGCAGAGCATTATTTAATTGGTGATAAAGTTGAAGATACTACGGTTCCTGTACAAATTAACACTTTATTGGGTGATTATGGGGATTTAGAAGCAAAAATTATCCCTGTAAAAGTTCATCGGGGAAAACAAATTTATGATCCGGTTAATAAAACCTTGATTATTCCTCATCTTTTTGGAAAAGACAGCACTGCTTATTGGAAAAACTTTGATTGGAACAAAGCTTCAATAACCGGAATGGAGGCGGCAGGTTTACCTTATAGTGGTGAGTATTCGTTCGTTAATACTGAGATGTATTGGCCTTTAAACCATATGGTTTCATCCAGAGAAGAATCTTTGAAATGTATTGATTGCCATTCAAGAGATGGAAGGTTGGATAATCTTGCAGGATTTTATATGCCGGGTAGAGATCGAAGTGTGATTCTTGATACAATTGGTGTTTTGTTCATTATTTTGGCATTTGTCGGGGTTGTTGTACATGGCGCATTAAGGTATTTTAGCAGTTCAAAAAAGTAATAATAATTTAAGAAAATAAGCAGATGAAACATCCATGGTAGCAACATTTAACACAAACAAAGATGATTATTTTGTGTAATTATCTTTGGGAGTGAAGGTTGCAAAATGCGGATGTTCCATGTGGCAATTTAAAACAGTAAAAAAACACACACATGAAAAAAAGAACATATATATACAGACGTTTTGAAAGGTTTTGGCATTGGTCCCAGGTATTGTTAATATTCTTTTTGGCTTTAACCGGATTTGAAATACACAGCACTTACGAATTGTTTGGCTTTGAAAATGCTGTAAATTGGCATAATATAGCTGCATGGGCATTTTTAGTACTAATTACCTTTACTATTTTTTGGCATTTTGATTCTGGCGAATGGAAACAGTATATACCTACGACCAAGTACATAATGGCACAAATTAATTATTATATAATTGGTATATTTAAAGGTGCCCCACACCCCACACATAAAACAGTTTATAATAAATTTAATCCTCTGCAACGCTTCACCTATTTAGGTTTAAAGCTATTAGTTATTCCTGTTCAGGTTGTTACAGGGTTTTTATACATGTATTATATGTATCCTGAAAATCCAATTCACCTCGGAGGGATAGAAATAACAGCTTTAATACACACATTTGGTGCATTTGTTTTAATCGCATTTGTTATTTTCCATGTTTATTTAACAACCACAGGAGAAACGGTATTAACAAGTATTAAAGCAATGTTAACAGGCTGGGAAGTTGTTGATGTTGATGAAGAAGAAGAACATGTAGAACATCTTAAGAGTGCTGTAAAATACAGTATTGCAGGATATTACAGGTTGGATAAAAATGGAAATTTTCTTGATGTTAATGAAGCATGGTTAAAAATGTATAAATGCTCAGATAGAGAGCAAATAATAGGAAAGCATTATTCTGTAGCAAGACGAGAGGAAGATGTTAAAGCGCTTGATACAATTGTGTCAAAAGTTTTTGAAGGAGAAATTATAAAGGCAATACCAGCCACAAGAAAATGTAGAGATGGTTCAATAGGAAAGCATATTCTTTCGGCAAACCCAACTTATGCAGGTGGTGACGTAACGGGAATGGAAGGTTTTATTATTGATATTACCGATTTAGATGATGAATCAGAACATTTACACTATGCTGTAAAAAACAGTAAGGCAGGATATTATAGACTTAATCATAAAGGGTATTACGAAGATGTAAATGATGCATGGCTTAAGCTTTATGGGTTTGAAAGAGATGAAATTATTGGACAACACTATTCCTTAAGTAGAACAAAAGAGGATTTACATAAACTTGATGAAATGATTGCGAAAGTTACAAGCGGAAAATCTATTTCAAATATGATAGCCACAAGAAAATGTAAAGATGGTTCTACCGGTAAACATATTGTATCAGCAAACCCAGTTTATGATAAAGATGTGGTTGTTGGTATGGAAGGCTTTATTTTAGATATAGATTCAATTAAGGATGAGGTATAAATAATTAATTTGTTATTCTATTGCGTACTGAGCGGACATAAACAGGACATTTGATTTTATCATTAAAATGGTTTAAAGTTAAACAAGCAATTTAAAAACATGAGGTTTATGTTAAGTTTGTCAGTGTTTATGTTCTGTTAGAGTACAACCCGGTAGCTTGCTATCGGGTTGTTTTATGAACTGGTGCAAACTTGAATTGAAGACGGCACACTTATTTTGAATTATTCTAAATAAATGTTGCAAAATATTTGCATTATGAACATATGTTCATTACCTTTGTGTCAGAATTTAGTTATTAATTAAAAAAAAGGAGCTTATTATGCCAAGAGGTGACAAAACAGGGCCCAAAGGTAATGGCCCTAGAACAGGTAGACAGTTGGGTGATTGTGTAGAAAACAATTATCAGGGAAGAACAATGGGAAACTTTGGCTTTGGAAGAGGCTGGGGTGGACGAGCGAACATGGAAACAGGAATGGGTAGAAGGTTTATGAATAGGAATGTAGACTCATTTCCTGAAAATCAGACAGATCAGGATTTATTCTCTTTTTTGAAGGAAGAAATTCTTAATCTAAAAAATCAAATCTCAGATTTAAATAAACGATTGTCTGATTAAACCATATTATTTGTGGATTTTTCTATTCATGAATAATTGGACTTAACATAAGACTTGGTAAGCACCATAGTATCTTTTTTTATTCAATGATTAATAATTCAAAGCTTACCAAGTCTATTTTAACATTTGATAATTAAAAAAATATAACTATGAGTTTATTTGGAAACGGAAAAGGATTGGGAAAAGGCGGAGGACATGGTAGAAATAAAGGTGGTTCATTTGGTACAGGTGGTTATTGTGTTTGTGCGAAATGTGGAGAGAAGGTGGCACATGAGCAAGGTGTTAAGTGTACAAATCTAAAATGCCCTGCATGTGGAAAAACTATGATTAGGGAAGAATTACTTAATAAATAAATTTTTCATTGTCATTGTGAGTCACAAGGCCCAAAAAAAAGCCCACAAAGTTTTATGACAACTTATCCGGCAAGCCGCTCAAAGCGGCTGGCGGGTTTTAGATTATGTTTTGTAATTTGTTCATTTACAGCTTCTTTTTAAGAAGTTGTCATTAGTAACGGTAGTGAAGCAATCCACTAAAGTTTGCTCCGTGGCTGATTAGAAGAAATTGACCACAGAGCATAATTTGAGGAGATTGCTTCAAGCGAAGCTTTCGCAATGACGAGTATTTTTTTTAGGGTATGTTATTAGTAGATTCAAAAAACAAAAAATGAACATTGCAATTGCCAGTGGTAAAGGAGGAACAGGAAAAACTACAGTATCCGTAAATTTGGCATCATATCTTGCTGAAAACGATAAAGTTGTTTTGACAGACTTAGATGTTGAGGAACCAAACTCCAAGCTTTTTTTGGAAACAGAACTGTTCCATAAAGAGGATAAGTTTAAAATGATTCCGGAATGGATAGAAGATAAATGTACCTTATGCGGAATTTGCCAAAAAGTATGTAATTATCATGCGGTTATACAACTAGGTCCATCTATTTTAGTATTTCCAGAACTTTGTCATAGCTGTTATGCTTGTTCAGAACTTTGCCCTACTGATGCCCTACCAATGATTCCTGTAAAAATGGGAGAATTGAGTCATTATATAAATGACAATTTGAATTTTGTTGAAAGCAGGCTTGAAATAGGGCAGGAGCAAGCTGTTCCTTTAATAGCACAAACAATAGACTATGTTCATGATAAATTTCCTGAAGATATTATAAAAATATATGATTCTCCTCCGGGAACTTCATGTCCGGTTATTGAGGCTACTAAAGATGCTGATTTTGTAATCCTGGTAACAGAGCCTACACCTTTTGGTCTTCATGATTTAAAGCTGGCTGTGGAAACCATGAAAGAATTAAAAAAGGAATTTGGTGTAGTTGTGAACCGCCATGGAATAGGAAATGATAATGTATTTGATTATTGTACTCAAGAAAATATTCCCGTTTTGGCAAAAATCCCCAATAGTAGGAGAATTGCTGAAATTTATTCATCAGGTAGACTTGTTTATAAAGAGGTTCCTGAATTTAAGGAGCAAATGGAAAGTATAAAAAACTTTATCCTAAAAATAAAAAAGGAGGCTGCTGAATGAAGGAAATTGTTGTTATATCAGGAAAAGGCGGAACTGGAAAAACTTCAGTAACGGCATCATTAGCAGTTTTAGGTGGTAAAGATGTAATTGTTGCCGACTGTGATGTGGATGCTGCGGATATGCATCTTTTAATGCAACCTGACTTTGAAAAATCAGAAGACTTTTTTAGCGGTGAGCTGGCATATATTCATCAGGATGAGTGTATTCAGTGTGGGAAATGTGATGATGTTTGCCGATTTAATGCCGTTCTGATAAATGATGGAAAATATACAATTGATCCTTTAAGTTGCGAAGGATGTGGCTATTGTGCACGGGTATGTCCTACAAAAGCAATTGAAAATAAGGATTTGAATGTGGGGAAGTGGTATGTTTCCAATATAAAAACAGGCAGCATAATGGTACATGCTAAACTTGGTATTGGTGCCGATAATTCAGGGAAATTAGTGGCAAAAGTGAAAAATGAAGCAAAAGAATTGGCAAAAGAACAAAATAAGGACTATATCATAATTGATGGTTCTCCTGGTGTTGGCTGTCCTGTTGTTTCATCACTTTCAGGTGCTCATTTTGTTGTGTTGGTTACAGAACCAACTGTTTCAGGCCTACATGATTTAAAACGAGTTTATGAATTGGTGAAAAAATTTAATCTAAAGGCTGGATGTATTATTAATAAGGCCGATTTGAATTCACAAAAGGCATCAGAAATTAATGAATTTTTAAAGGAAGAAAATATTGTACATATTGCAAATTTGCCTTATGATGAAAGCTTTACAAAAGCAATGACTTTAGGGCAAACAATTGTGGAATACTCAGACAACAATTTAGCAAAACTATTAACTGAAAGTTGGGTAAAAATCAAGCAGAGCTTGATATAATAAATAAATATTGACGGTACTCCGAAAAGCCGCTTAGCGGCTGAATACAGAAAAACATACTTTTCGGAGCAGACTCAATATTCGTTCATGAAGTTGCATTTACGTAACTGATGGGTTAACCCATCTGTTTAGACTACTAATTATCAGTGTTAATTTTAGGAAGGAACAGACTATTCAATAATTAAAAATAATTTAAAAAGAAACAAATGAAAATAGCATTTACAACAAAAGGAACAGAATGGGATTCGGCTATGGATCCAAGATTTGGAAGAACAGAATATTTTTTAGTATATGATGAAGATAAAGATGAGTTTACACATTTTGATAATAAAGATGTAGAAAACGATGCACATGGTGCAGGGCCCAAAACAGCACAAAAATTGTTTGAACTGGGAGCAGAAATTTTAATAACAGGTAATGGCCCGGGTGGAAATGCCGCAACAGTATTGGAGAAAACGGGAGTGAAAACATTTATTGGTGCCGGCGAAATGACGGTAAAGGAAGCATTTGATGCGTATAAAAACGATAAATTAAAACCTATTTAGTGATGAAAAAACTCGATGTAATTATAATCGGGGCTGGTCCTGCGGGAATAATAACGGGTGTGACAGCAAAAAAGCAACATCCTGAAAAGTCGATGCTGATGTTCAAGGAAGAAGAAAAAGGATTGGTTCCATGTGGAATACCATATATTTTTCATAAACTTGGAGGTGTTGAAAAAAATGTAATGGGTCCGAAACCATTTGTTGATCTTGGAGGGGAAGTAATAACCGAAAAAGTTGTTGATATTGATTTTAAACGCAAATCAGTAAAAACACTATCAGGTAATGAGTTTAGTTATGGGAAACTTATTTTTGCAACAGGCTCAAAAGTTATAGTTCCTGATTTTATACCCGGCTACGACCTTAAGAATGTTTTTTACATAGAAAAAAGCTTTAAATATATTGAACAATTATATGAGGATTTAAAAACTAAAAAGAATATTGTAGTTATTGGTGGAGGTTTTATTGGTGCTGAAGTTGCTGAACAGCTTGCATTAAATCCGGGTAAAAACATTACATTAATCGAAAGTGAAAAATATTGCTTTTCAAGGGCATTTTCAAAGGAACTTAGTCAGATTGCCACTGAAGCATTAGCAGGAACTTCAGTAAATATAAAAACATCCGTACGAGTTGATAAAGTTAATGGGAATAATGGCGTTGTTTCGTCTGTTTTGTTAGATAATGGAGAAGAAATCCAATGTGATACTGTAATAATGGCAATTGGTTACAAGCCAAATACAAATTTAGCGAAAAAGGCTGGACTGGAATTGAACAAAATGGGTGCAATTGTAGTAGACAATTATGAACGTACAAAAGAGAAAGAAGTCTGTGCAGTAGGTGATTGTTCTCAAACTATAGGATTTTTAACAGGACAAATGGATAATGTTATGCTGGCATCAACGGCAACTGCTGAAGCACGTATACTTGGACATAATCTTTTTGGTATTGAAATTAGGAAAACCTTTATAGGAACACTTGCTGTATTCTCAACAGAAATAAACGGTATTGCAATGGCTGCTGCTGGTGTAAATGATAGTAATGCTGCTGAAGCAAATATTAAGTGTGTTTCTGCCAAATTCAGTGATTTTGATACTCATCCCGGAACTTTTGAACATACATCTCCATTGTCTGTTAAACTTTTTGCATCATCCCGTGATGGTTCAATAATAGGTGGCGAAGTTTGGGGTGGAAAATCTGCCGGTGAAATAATTAATACAATTGGTTTAGCTATACAAAAAGGAGTATCAGTGTTTGAATTAGTTTCTTTTCAAATAGGTTCACATCCTTTATTAACTGGTGCTCCCACTAAAACCATTTTAATTAGAGCTGCTGAAGGGATAGTTGAGCAAATGAGAAAATAATAAACTAATAGTAATTTTGGGTTAATATATAAAAAAGAAAACACACTGTTAAGGATTGCGGAATAATAATTAGTGATTTACATACTTATGCCATATTATTTTTTTGTCCTGACAGTGTTTTTTAAAAGTTAATTATAGAAGTATGAATTTTCTAGTTTAATTTATATAAAAATGGAGGTATATTATGAAAGACTTAATGAATTTGTATGATGATTTGAATTGGCAAAATGCTGATGAATATTTTGAAGGCACTAAAAGGAAAGTCCTTAGGGATAAAGATGGTGCAAAAACTGTTTTATTAAAATTTCCAGCAGGCTTTTATATGGCTCCACATTCACATATAACAACAGAACAACACTTTATTATTGAAGGTGAATATGTTAGCCACGATAAAGTATTTTCAGCAGGATCCTATCAAATTTTTTCTCCAGGTGATGAACATGGGCCTTTTGCTTCGAAAAATGGTGCACTGGTTTTGGTGATATGGGATGCTAATTAGAGTGTGTCTATAATGTCTTATTTTTAGGTTTTTTTTGTTTGTGGAACTTATTTTTAAATTGGCAGAAATTGGCAGTAGACAGTTTGCTGTCAGCAGTAGCTATGCAAAGTCTGCTTACTGAGAACTGAATACTGTTCACGTTTGAAAATAGTAAAAACCATAAAAAAACACAAAACCTTGACTTTATGGATGAACTAATTAATAAAATAAACTAAAAATACCAACATATCGGTATTGTTACATATTTGAATTATTGTTTCCTTTGTTCTTATTTAATCTAAATAAAAATAAGACTCGATAAATAATAACTTAAATAAAATAATCATGAGTAAATTACAATATAAAGTATCAGAAGATTGTATTGGTTGCAGGGCTTGTGTTGATGTGGCAAATTCAAATTTTGATATGAATGGGGATAATATTGCCTATTTGAAAAAGCAACCGGAAGGTAAAGATGAAGAACAAACATGTGAAGAAGCATTAAATGTATGTCCTGTAAATGCCATCTCTGTTCAAAAAGTTGAACTTTCTGATGTAGATATTGAACCTGTTCTTGCGAATAGTATTATTAAAACTACATTAGATGCTTATCCGCAACTAAAGCCTATTTTGGTTAAAATTTCGCCAAAATTTAAAAAGCTTCAAAACCCGGCCATGTACAATACCATTGCCCGCTTTGCTTCTTTTAAAGATGCTGCACGTTTAGCAGGAATTTCCGTTTGCGAAATACTTCATACACTTAATAAAGTTTTGGGTGTTGAAGACAAACTTGTTAAACAAATGCCGGGTTGTATTACCACCTTAAAAGAAGATGAAATTGTTGTTGGTGAGGAAATTACCTGGGAAGAAAGTGTGGAGCGATATATTTATAACAGTGATGTTATTACGGAACTGATGGACAAAGTGTCAAAGCTAAAACCACAGGATAATATGGTAATTATTTCTGTTGAAAAACCTGATGCCTTGTTAAAAACAGCTATTGGTTTAGGATTAAAGATAAATATTGAAAAAAACAGGGAATACCGTGTTTCTATTTTTAATGCTGAACCGGAAAAAAAAGATGTAGACTGGAAAGAAAGGAAAGATGATTTTGAAATACTGGATGTAAGGACTTTAAAAACAAATCCATTTGATATTATTCTAAAACGTTCTTCAGAAATTGAAGAAAATGATGGTTTTATTTTAAAACAGAACTTTGAGCCCACGCCTATTATTAATATGCTTAACGAAATGGGCTTTGAAAGTATTATTGAAGCAAAAGAGCAAGATGGTGTTTGGGTTTATTTTTATAAAAAGCCAATATCTGAGAATTCTGATAAAAAAAATGATGATAAACCTTCTGTGGTAATTCAGTCTGCCACACCGGTTGCTTACCCGGTTATTATGCGGCTTCTTCAATCTGAAAAAATTCGCAATTCAATAAATATTAAAGAGTTAAAGGTTTGGGTTGAAACTGAAAAGCATTTAAGCTGGATTGTAAATGGGAAAGCAGATATAAGTTTTTCTGCACTAATTACTTCTGAGAAACTAAGGGATAGCGATATAAAAATACCGGCTCTTTTTGTTTGGGATAACTTTTACATATTAACAAGGGGCTATAAAGCAAACAAACTTGAAGATATTAAAGGGAAAAAAATTCAAACACCATTATTTGAAGAAGCTCCCCCGGCTAAAATAACCAAATATCTTATAAAAGCTAAAGGGCTTAATGTCGATGATTATGAATTTGTTTATGGTGAACCTTTTGGTAGACCCGAGGAGATTTATTTAGATTTTATAAGAGGACATGCCGATACGGTTATTTTGCGGGAACCCGAAGCCAGTTATGCAATTAAAACCATGGAAAAAATTGGGGAAGAGATTTCAATTATATCATACAATGAAATATGGAATGAAATTAATGAAGGTTTTGGAAGTTTCCCTAATGCAGGTATTGTTTTAAAAGGTGAATTTGCCAGAAAATATCCTGAAATAACAGAAATGTTTCTTGACGAACTAAAAAATGCAATAGAGTGGCTCAATAAAAACAAAATAGAATCTGCCAAACAATCTTTTGAAATGATGAAACAGCCTATTGAAAATATTGAACTTTTTTTGAACAGGGTTAAGTTCGAATATGTTGAGGGTGATAAATTATTGGATAAAGTAAATGACTATTTTGATATCCTTATAGATCAGGGAATAGTTGATACAAAAATGGATAAGGAATTTACAGATATTTTTAAATTAAACAATTAAGAAAATGAAGACATTAAGCGATGTTGCCAATGCAATAACAAAAGTAATGCATCCGGCAATTAATTACCCTTTAACAGAATTAGGTATTGTAACCGACATTGAACTTGAAGATAACAAAGTTACCCTGGTTTTTGCTTTTCCATTTCCGAATATTCCTATTGCTGACCAGTTAATTAATTCTATTGCACAACCAATAAAAGAATTGGGCTTAGAAATGGAACACAGTACTCGTATTATGAGTGTAGAAGAAAAAGTAACTTTTTTACAATTAGAAACCGCAGGTTGGAAGGGTATGTAGATATAATCTATCTTTAATGTCTTACTTTTTACTTTTTTTGTATGGTAGCTTATTTTTAGACTGGTAGAGGCTGTCAGTAAGCAGTTTACAGTACGCTGTGGTTTTGTAAAGTCTGTAGACTGAGAACTGCAGACTGTTTTTGTTCCAAAATCGTAAAAAACGACTCGTCCCGATTTTTCGGGGTAAAAAAGCAAAAAAACGTTGACTTTATGGACAAACGCTAATTATACATGTTATCAAATAAAACAATACTATTAACAGGAGCTACTGATGGAATTGGCTATCAAACGGCTATAGAATTGGCTAAATTAAATCCGGTTTTAATTCTGCATGGAAAAAATCAAAAAAAAGGGGAAGCAATAAAAGATGAGTTGGTTTCATGGACAGGTAATAAGCAAATCTATTATTTTAATGCAGATTTAAGCTCTTTTGACCAAATTGAAGCTTTCACAGAAAAAATTCATGAAAAATTCCAACATATTGACATACTGATAAATAATGCGGGCATTTATGAATCTAATAAAATAATTCTTGATAATGGATTTGAGAAAACATTTATGGTTAACCATTTATCTGTATTTTCTTTAAGCTTAAGTTTGCTTGATTTGTTAAAAAAGGCAAATAATGCAAAAATTATCAATGTAAGTTCTATGGTTCATGCCGGTTCTATTGATTTTGGTAATTTAAACGGAGAAAAATCATATTCCGGCGATTCTGCTTACGCTCTATCAAAACTTTGCAATATTCTATTTACTTATGAATTGGCAGAGAGGTTAAAATCTCAAAACATTTTGGTAAATGCACTTCACCCGGGGGTAATTAATACAAAATTGCTACGTGCTGGTTGGGGGTCATTTGGTTCATCGGTAAAGGAGGGTGCTAAAAGAATTCTTTTTTTAGTTAAAGATGAGGAAGGAAATTTCACTAATAAATATTTTGAGAATGATTGTATAGTGAAATCTGCTCAAATTTCTTATGATAAAGCAACAAGCAAACAATTATGGAAAATCAGTATGAGTTGGGCAAACCAGTTTTTAAAAAAGAAAATAAGTTAATAACCTGCACCATTTACGAAGCCTAACATTTGTTTGAAACAAAGCAGGTTATCCCGACTTAATTGAATTTTATTTTTTTATTAAAAGTTAATGAAACTTAGTCGGAATCAGTTATTTGAAGAAAGTTTATTAATTAGTCAGGATAAAAGATGTTAAACGAAGGGCTTGGTATATTAAAACATGCTGTAATGATTACAGGCTTTGTGTTTGTAATGATGCTGGTTATTGAATATATCAATGTGCAAACCAAAGGTTTGTGGCAGAATTTGGTGTCTGAAAATAAATGGAAGCAATATTTGTTTGCAGCATTATTAGGTGCTATTCCTGGTTGTTTGGGTGCCTTTACAGCGGTTGCTTTATTTTCGCATAGGTTAATATCTTTTGGTGCACTAGTAACTGCGATGATTGCAACCAGTGGTGATGAGGCTTTTGTTATGTTTGCCATGTTCCCCAAAGATGCAGCATTAATTACGGCAATTATATTTGCCATAGGAATTATTGCAGGCTATTTAACCGATAAGTTTTACAAGCCTACCAATATATTAAGCAAGTTTTCAAATCATGAATTCCCTTTGCATGAAGAGGATGATTGCAAATGTTTTTCGAAAGATAAATTCTTCAGTCAGATAATTCACCCTTCTTTACAACGAATATTCCTTGTTTTATTGGTAGGTATATTATTTGCAGCCATTGCGTCAGGCTTTGTTGCTACCAATGCAAAAACATGGATAAAAGTTTCCTTACTGTTAACTATTGGTTTTTCATTATTTATTGTAGCTACAGTACCTGAGCATTTTTTAAAAGAACATCTTTGGGAGCATATAGTAAAAATGCACCTTCCACGAATTTTTTATTGGACCTTTGGAACCTTATTATTGGTTGGTATTTTAATGCATTTCATCAATGTTGAGGATTGGCTTTCTGATAATATGCTAATAGTTCTTTTTATTGCTGTAATGGTAGGAATAATCCCGGAATCGGGTCCACATTTAATTTTTGTAACGCTTTTTGCATCAGGGAGTATTCCGTTTAGTGTATTGCTTGCCAGTTCAATAGCGCAAGATGGACATGGTATGTTGCCGCTTTTGGCTGAAACAACAAAAGGCTTTCTATCTGTAAAAATTATTAATATAACATTTGCTTTAATTATAGGTCTATTGGGCTATTTTTCAGGATTTTAACTTAAATTTCATTCATTATGTTAAACTTACGAAACGAATTTATTTTTGCACCGGTAAAATTAGGATATAGTGATAAAACTGGTGAAATTAAACAAAAGCACATAGATTTTTATAAAGAAAGAAGTTTATATTTGGGTGCTGTTACACCTGAACCTTTATTTATAGATACAGGTCTTCGGGAACTTCCTACACAGATTGGTATTAATCATGATAGTAAGCTGGATGGTCTGCAAAAATTAACCGATATAATACATAAAAATGGTGCAAAAGTAATTGCTCATTTGAATCATCCCGGAAGGATGGCTAATCCTAAAATACCCGGAAATTATTTTTGGTCTTCAACAAGCAAAGCCTGCGAAAATGGAGGTGCATCACCTGAAAAAATGGATAGAAGGATGATGGATAAAGTTATCCAATTGTTTGTTGATAGTGCTAAAAGAGCCGTTCGTGCTAATTTTGATATCATAGAGTTGCAACTAGGGCATGGTTACTTATTGGCACAATTTATTTCTCCGGCAGTTAATGACCGGGATGATGAATATGGAGGAAGTTTTGAAAACCGACTTAAATTTCCGTTGCAAGTAGTTAAGGCGGTTCGTCAAGCTGTTGAAATCCCTGTTATTGCACGAATAAGTGGTGATGAGATGACCCCTAATGGATTCCATATTGATGAAATGATTCAGTTTTCAAAATTATTGGAAGAAGCCGGATTAGATGCAATTCATGTAACTGCAGGTTCTGCATGTTCAACACCACCCTGGTTTTTTCAACACATGTTTGTCCCAAAAGGAAAAACCTGGGAGTTTGCTGGTAAAATAAAAGAAAACATAAATATCCCGGTAATTTTTGTGGGTAGGATTAATTCTGAAAAAGATGTAATTAATATTAAGGAGAAATACGGAGCTGAATACTTTGCTTTGGGACGGGCTTTAGTTGCAGATCCTGATTTTGTTGGCAAATATCTTAATAAAGTTTCGGGACTTATTCGCCCATGTTTGGCTTGTGCTGAAGGCTGTTTGGGTGGCGTAAAACAGGGAAAGGGACTTGGTTGTGTAGTTAACCCTTTAGTTAATACTGATTATCCTCAGGTAAAGCCGGCAAAACAAACGAAGCTTTTTGCGGTTATTGGCGGAGGCTTAGCAGGTATGCAAGCGGCAATTACCTTAAAAGATCGTGGACATGATGTTGACTTGTATGAAAAAAGTAAGTTGGGCGGACAGTTTAACTTAGCCTGGTTACCACCAAACAAGTCAAGCTTGAAAGAAATCGTCGATTATTATATTTCTGAGCTAAAAATCCATGAAGCACACCAGGTAAATTTTATTAATAAAGAAGCCAATATTGAAGATTTAAAAATAGCAAAATATGATGGGATTATATTAGCAACAGGTGCAATTCCGGCTGTTCCACCCATAAAAGGATTAAAAGAATTTTACTGGACAGAGTTTTTAGAGGATAATCAACTTCCTAAAAATGAAAGAGT
>JAOZNO010000002.1:16366-18353 GCA_029933755.1 Bacteroidales bacterium
ATTTTAGTTCTTTTGATGAAGAGCAAGAACATGGTTCTAAGAAAAAAGCCAAAGCAATTATGGATTTTTTAAAAGAAAAAGATGTGGGTGTGATGGTATCTATGCAATTTGGTAAAAATGTTAAAAGAATAAATGAACTTTTTATTCCTATTATTATATACTCAGAGAATGTTCATGAATCTATTGATGTAATGAATAAGCATATGCATTGGATTTTGGATGAATGGAATGAAAAACAAACGGATTATAAGCTTTTCACTATAAAGTCAGGTATTTTAAAATCTGTCATTAAAAAGAAATAGTATGCGAACCTTTTTAGAGTGTTTACCTTGCATGATGCAGCAAGCATTGAGGGCTGGGCGTATGGCAACTGATGATGATATCAAAGTGAAAAAAATTCTTGATGAGGTTGGTGCTTTAATTAAGGATATCCCTATGGATAGTACACCGGCAGAATCAGGGGCATTGGTATATGGGAAAATCAGGGAGATAACAGGAGTTATTGATCCGTATAAAAAAATTAAAGAAGCCAGTATTAAGGAGGCACAAAGCTTATATCCAGAACTAAAAAAGGCAGTAACAGATTCTGATAACCCATTACTGACTGCTATACGAATAGCAATTGCCGGTAATGTAATTGATTTTGGGATGAGTAAAAAGTTCAGTTTGGTAGAAGATGTGCAAAAAATATTAAAGCAGGATTTTGCCATTAAGGATTTTGATGACTTTGAAACCCAATTAAAAAATGCCCGGTCTGTTTTATATCTCGGTGATAATGCTGGTGAGTCTGTTTTTGATAAAATACTAATTGAAGAGTTAGGAAAGCCTGTTACCTATGTGGTACGTGAAATACCGGTAATAAACGATGTGGTTTATCAGGATGCGATTGATTCAGGCTTAGATGAAGTGGCGGAAATTATTTCATCAGGAACTACAGCACCTGGAACAATTTTGGATTTATGTACGGATGATTTTGTAGAAATATTTAATCAGGCAGATATGGTAATCAGTAAGGGTCAGGGAAATTATGAAGGTCTTTCAAATGTTGATCGGTCAGTATTTTTCTTATTAAAGGCTAAATGTCCGGTTATTGCTGATGATATAGGTGTTAAGGAAGATGATATTATTTTAAAATATAAAGGCTGAGTTTGTTTATGATTTAGATGTTTTATAAGTTATTAATGTGTTTTTTGATTGTTGATGATGTGTTTGGTTGGTTATTCGTTTATCTGTTTATTTGGTTATCTTATTGTTACTTGAATCATTGAATAACCAAATACACAAATCACTAATTAATGTTTATCAGATTGTTAATCAAATCACAGAATAAACAAATCCTCAAATAAACAAAATATTGGCAGGTGTCAATAATGAATTTGTTTAATTTTGCTAAAACTAGAGTTTTATGATTGTATCGGAAGAAAAAATAAGAGTGCGTTATGATGAGGTTGATAAAATGGGCTACTTGTATCATGGAAATTATGCAGGATATTTTCATGTAGGTAGAACAGAACTATTAAGAAAATTAGGTTTAAATGATAAAGAGTTGGAGTCTCAGAATCTCATTTTACCGGTAATAGAGATGAATACTAAATTTTTAAAACCGGTTCAATATGATGAAATAATTACCTTAAAAACCTATCTTAACGAGTTGCCAAAAACACGCATAGTTTTTTATTATGAGATTTTTAATGAAAAAGGCGATTTAGTTAATGAAGCAAATTCCAGCTTGGTTTTTGTTCATAATGATACTCGAAAACCAATGAGGGTGCCACAGAGTATATTGAAAAGGATAGAAACATATTTTAACACATAAATGTTTAGTTATGAATAATAAAACAAAAATTGGAATTATTATTTGCGATCGTTATCGT
Organism: Bacteroidales bacterium; assembly: GCA_029933755.1. Lineage (GTDB taxonomy): Bacteria > Bacteroidota > Bacteroidia > Bacteroidales > NBLH01 > NBLH01. Next base: position 18,241 of record JAOZNO010000002.1, read on the forward strand.
AGCTGTGCCGGAGGTAAGTGCTTTAGGGCATTATCTAACAGAGAAGGTGCGTTTGATATTTATTCAAAAGATGAAAATGTAGAACTGGTTGGTTATACTACTTGTGGTGGTTG
>JAOZNO010000002.1:18453-25424 GCA_029933755.1 Bacteroidales bacterium
TACAGTAGTTGCATTAATGATTTCAACAAATATTTTTGCACAAAGAACAAGCGATATTAAAGGTGGAGAAGATTATCCCTTGGTATCGAGATTTAAAGGATCTATCATAGAATGGTATCAAGTTAGAAATTTTGACAGATATTTTATGCTTTCTTTAAAAGACAATAAAATATCTAACTACGAAATAAATGGAAAAATTACAAGAATTCAGTATTCAGTGGGGCAAGAACATTCAGTATTTGAAATTTATAAAAGCTATGAAAATTCATTAAAGGAAAAAGGATTTGAAATATTAATTACATTAAATGACAAAAATTGTGGGGTTAATCTACAAGAACAAGTTTATAATGATGAGTTTAATGGTTTAAATAAGTTGCCGAGAGAAGCTCTAAATCCGGGTGATGATGAATTTACTTATCTCGCTGCTAAAAAGAAAATCGACGGTAAAAATATTTACATTGTAGTATATACAGCTTTTGAGAGAGGTGATTTGGTAGTAACATTTGATGTAATTGAAGTTAAAGCGATGGAGGAAGGCCTGGTAACAGTGAAGACCTTGAATGAAAACATTTTAGCAAATGGTTATATTGCTATCTATGATATTCATTTTGATACAGGTAAATTTGAAATAAGGCCAGAATCTGCAGAAGCTTTAAAAAATATTGCAGAATACTTTAAAACACACAGGAATAAAAAATATTTTATTGTTGGTCATACTGATAATGTAGGTGATTTTTCGTCAAATATGATTTTGTCTAAAAATAGAGCAGAGTCTGTAATGAATAACCTTGTTTCGGAATATGGTGTTAAGGCAGATCAATTGAAAGCGTATGGTGTTGCTTCACTTTCACCTGTCACCAATAATTTGAAAGAAACGGGTAAAGCAAAAAACAGGAGAGTGGAAATTGTGGAACAATAAAATTAATATTTTTAATCTGTAGTATAGCATTTTGGGATATCCAGTTTTTAAATTATAAAAAATAAAAATCATGAAAATATTACTTACAACAGAAGGCGAAACCTTAGATAGTAAAATAGCCAAACGATTTGGTGAAGCACCATATTATTTGGTTTATGATAGTGAAACAAAAGAATTGGATGCCCGTGTAAATGAAGGGCATGACGATAACCATCAAAGTTTAGTTGATTTAGTTAATCAAGGTGTTAAAGTATTTATTTTAGGTAATACTGGCCCAAATGCTTTTAATGTTTTAAAAAAAGCTGGTGCAACAATGTATCTGGCAAGACAATTAACAGCTGAGCAAGCTTTGGATAAACTGTTAAATTCTGAGTTGGAAGAGTTGACCAAGTCAACATTAAAAAAACCAATTAGGGACAAGTGATAATTTACAAATGAACACATGAAAAGTAATTTAGCTTATGGGATTATTGTTTTTATACTTATTGTAAGTTCATGTAGTAACGCAAAAAATATGATAAAATACGAAGCTATAGGTTATTTTTCAACAGAATATAATACCAAAACTGGTGCGCCCCGTCAAGGAGTACTGCAACCCGACTCAAAAGGAACAATTATCTTAAATGATGAGTATAAAGCAGGTTTACAAAACCTAAATCAGTTTGAGTATATTTTTGTGCTATTCCATTTTCATGAGGCAAAAGGTTGGGAAAATACGGTTGCACCGCCAGAAAGTGAGCATGAATTTGGACTGTTTGCTACACGTAGTCCGCGCCGGCCAAACCCGATTGGTTTGTCATTAATTAAACTGGATTCAATTAAGGATAATAAACTTTTTGTAAGTGGCATTGATACTTTTGATGGAACTCCTGTATTGGATATAAAACCGTTTTTACCAACGATTGATTCAAAAATTACTGAAAAAAACTTAATGGCAGAGTATTACTTAGGCCATCATGACGAAGATTTTATTAATGACTCCCTGGTAAAAATATTTATAAAAGGGGAAAAGTCTGATAAATAAAAACAATATGTATAAATATCTGTTTGGTCCTGTTCCATCTCGTCGCCTGGGAATGTCTTTGGGTATTGATCTTGTTCCTCATAAGGTTTGTAGCTTAAATTGTGTGTATTGCGAGTGTGGGAAAACAACAAATTTAACAACAGAAAGGAAAGAATACATTCCTTATAATGCGTTAATTAAAGAACTTGATCATTTTTTTGAGAATAGTCCTGATCCTGATTATTTTACTTTCTCAGGTTCGGGAGAACCTACCTTAAACTCACGAATTGCTGATGTTTTAGTTTACCTTAAAACAAAGAAACCAAATATTCCGGTTGCTGTACTGACAAATGGGACTCTTCTATATAACAAAAAAGTAAAGGATGATTTAAGCCTGGCTGATATTGTTTTACCTTCATTAGATGCGGCTTCACATTTTACATTTATTAAAATAGACAGACCAAACCCTAATTTAAATATAGAAACTTATATTCAGGGTCTTGTTGATTTCAGAAAGGGGTTTAAAGGTCAAATATGGCTCGAAGTACTTATTTTACCTGAATATAATGATAGCATAAAAGAATTAAAACTACTAAAAGAAGCGTTTTTAAAAATTAATCCGGATAAAATTCAAATAAACACTTTAGACAGACCCGGAACGGTCGAGGAATTGCGTCCGGCGAGTATCTCTGAATTAAGATGTATTGTCAAATTTTGGAATCTTAACAATGTAGAAATAATAGCTTCAGTACCTGAACGCAGAGATATTAAATCATATCGGCAAGACACAGAATCTGCAATTTTAGAAACTATTGCCAGACGACCTTGTGTTGTTGATGATCTTGCAAGAATATTAGGAACACATGCCAGTGAGATAAACAAATATTTAGGTGTTTTAGAGAATGAAAGTAAAGTTGAAACAATACGTCAGGAAAGAGGAGTATTTTATCGGATAAAAAAATAATTAGCCAAACCTGCTAATATTCTCAAGAGCCTTAAAGTCCTTTATTTCTATAATACCATTTTTATCACTAATAATACCTTGTTTCTCCAGTTCTTTAATTGTGCGTACAGCACTCATCGTTGACATTGCTGTAAAATTAGCTAATTCATTTCTGCTCAAAATTATTTCGAAAGAGGCACTGTCAAATACCTGACGGGATAAATATAAAAATGCACTGGCAATGCGTCCGTTTAATTGTTTGTGTGTTAGGTTGTATAGTTGATTATAAGCATGGATGGTGCTTCTATGTGATCTACGCAAAATTCCTAGTGCAAATTCTGAATTTTGTCCAATCATGTATTTAATGTCATTAACTTCAAACAGACATAATTCCGAGGGTACTAATGCAGCCACACTATATTGGTAGGTATTACTTTCAAATAACGAAGATAGCCCAATCAATTGATTAGGGCCGAAAATATTTATAATTAAATCTTTTGCTTCCCATTCAGATTCAATATACAATTTAAGATAGCCTTTTCTGATAAAAATTATGTGTGAAGCAAATGAGCCCTGTTTAGCTACAACTTCTTTCTTGTTAAATTTTAGTTGAACTTTATTTTCCGTAATTTTTTTAAGCTCATCTTCCGACAAGCTTTTAAAACACTCAGCTATGGTATCACAATTCTCACAATTCTTATTTGATTTACTATCCATTATCGTTCTTCCAATTGAATAATATAACTTGTTGCTATTTACCCTAATCACTATTTATGCTGCTCAACATAAAGTAGATAGACTTAAGTCTACTGTTTTGTATACCAAATTATATAAAAGTGCAAATATATCTATACCTAAGTTCTTAAAAAAATATAAAAGGAGTTAATACTTTTGTCGAATATCTACATATGTAAAGATATGTGGTTTTTTTAAACAATAATATTAAGTTTAAATTACATGAAGAACATAAGTATCATATTCTTGATTTTAATGATTGTTTGGGTTTTACTAAACAATACATTTCAACTCAATATATTGATCCCAGGAGCAATTATAGCATTAATTATTAGTCTATTAATGTGCCGAAGGTGTGATATATTTGCCGAGATGAAATTTACGCCAAAATCGATTGCTTACACATTTATTTATCTGGGAATTTTCTTTATTGATTTACTTAAGTCAAATATGGATGTTACCCGCCGTGTACTTTCGCCATCATTACCTATTAGACCAGGTATTGTAGAGGTAAAAACCAAGCTTAAGTCAAAATTTGCACGTATGCTTTTAGCAAATTCAATAACCTTAACACCAGGAACATTAACGGTTGATGTAAAAGAGGATTCTTTCTTTATACACTGGATTTATGTTGAAGAGGATGAGATTGAAAAAGCAAGTGAAAAAATTGTAGAAAAATTTGAAAAATATTTGGAGGTGATTTATGGTTAACACAATTCTAACAATCGCATTGGCTATTATTATTTTAAGTATAGCCATTACAATGATCCGATTTGTTATAGGCAAAACGGTTATCGACAGAATAATAGCTTTTGATATTATGACAATTGCGTCTATTTCAATGATTGCAATAATTGCACAACAAGCTGGGCGTATTATTTACCTTGATATAGCAATAGTATATGGTTTATTAAGCTTTTTAGCAGTAATAATTATTGCTAAATATTTAGAAAAAAGTTTGTAACTCTCATAGAGAGATTTAGAAAAAAAGCTTGGTCAGTTCCAAAAGGAATATGAACAAGTTTAAATTGCTTGATACAAATATAAAACATAAAAAAATAAGGAACATGGAATTAGTAGGAGCAATAATAACACTTTTGGGCGCTTTTGTATTACTGATAGCTTCTATCGGACTGATACGAATGCCTGATGTATATAATAGATTGCAAGTAGGAACTAAAGCAAGCACATTAGGTACAATCCTTAGTTTAATAGGTTTAGTATTTATTATGCCGGGCTGGTCAGGAAAATTGATTTTGCTTATCTTTTTTATAATGATGACAAACCCTGTTTCGTCACATGTATTGGCCAGGGCTGCCTATTTTATTAAAATACCATTTACTAGTCGTACGGTGGTGGATAAACTAAAAGTAAGCGAACGAGCCTTAACAATTAAAACAGAAGATTAATAGAGAGTGTTGATAAAGTCAAGTATATTAGGTTAAACTTTTTTATGTTGATAAAGCTGAACAGTTCTCAGTAGGCAGTAAAATGCTGAATAGCAAATTGCCAACTGAATACTGAGGACTGCATACTTTTCAATAAAACAAGAAAAATAAAAAATTATAAAAACACCTACTTTAAAGACAAGCACGAAATAGTGGTAGTGGGTTAATCTCTAAAATTAAAACAATGAATTTTTTAATTATAAGTATTTTATTAGGAATTATAATACTGGCTATGGCTGGTATTGCAATTATACAAAAAAATATTGTGGTAGCCATTATAGCAGCAGGTGCTTTAAGTTTGTTTGCTTCTATTTTGTATTTGCTATTGGCGGCACCTGATGTTGCTATGACAGAAGCTGCTATTGGTAGCGGGCTGTCAACTATTATCTTTTTCTATGTATTGAATAGAATTAGAACAACCGATGAACGAAACGAAGAATAAGTATTAATACACGATATACAAAATGAGGAACTTTTTTATAATTATAATCATAGCAGCTTTTGGGATAATGCTCTATCCATTGTTCGATAGTTTTTCAGGCAATGAAGAACTTTCTGAGCTAGCAAGCTTTTATGCTCAAAAAGAAAACGTAGAAAAAGTAAATTCTGCCAACCTGGTTACTGCCGTGGTGGTAACTTATCGAGGTTTAGATACAATGGGGGAGGTTACCATTTTATTTCTTACCGCAGCCATTATTGCTTTTTTCTTAAAGAAACAATCAGATGTACGTTCATTACGAGAAAATACTGAAATTTTCACTACTGCTGCAAAATTACTCATTCCTATTATTATCATGTTAGGTGTGTATATTTTCATCAATGGGCACTTGAGTCCTGGCGGTGGATTTCAAGGCGGTGCAGTGATTGCTTCGGCTATTATCTTAATATTGCTGGCTTTCCCGAACAAGCCTTTCAATCATAAGTTCTTTGGTTATATGGAAAGTGTTTCTGGATTGGTGTTCGTAGGTTTAGCTGCCTTAGGTGGTTTAATCGGTTTAGGTTATCTGGACAATGCGATTTTACCTTTGGGAACTTTTGGTGAACTTATGAGTGCAGGAGCAATTCCTGTAATATATTCATTTGTAGGATTAAAAGTAGGTGCAGAGCTTTCTAACATCCTTAATGGATTTCAATCGGTTCAATCAGATAGTTAGAAGTTATTTAACAAATCAACAGATCAACAAATAAACAGAATTTAAATGGAATACGTAGCATTAATAACGGGATTTTTAGTCATCATGGCCGGACTTTGGGCAATAATGACACAAAAAAACATTATCCGAATCATTATAGGTTTCAGCATTTTTGATACCGGATTACACATTGTGATGGTGGCTTTAGCTTATGTAAAAGGTCGTACTGCTCCAATTTTAGACAATATGGTTAGTGTTGAAGAAGCATTAAATAAAATTGTTGACCCTGTACCACAAGCATTAGTACTAACTGCTATTGTGATAGGTTTGGGAGTAACAGCACTTATGCTGGCTTTCGCTATGAAAATGCATAAAGAAAAAAAGACTTTGGATGTAAGAAACTTCAAAGACCTTAAATGGTAAAGAAATATCAGAGAACTGTAAGGATGACCCTTGTGTCATCTCTTTATCAGCAAAAAACGAAATAATTATAAAAAAATTAAAACAATGATTTCACCCATTCATATAATAACCATAGGTTTAGGCGGCGCATTTGCTTTAGGGTTTGTCAATAAAAAGGCAAATAAGCTTTCAGCAATATTAATGCTTGTGGCAATTGGCCTTATGGGCGCTATTTCAAGCTTGTGGCTTGTTCAATTACTTAATGGTGGAGAAGCCATTCAGGTTTTTACTGCCGGATTTAAACCCCCTTATTCTATCAATTTATTGATGGGCTTAAACGAAGCTTTTCTTACCACATTGATTAATTTGGTTGGGCTTTTAGGTGGTT
>JAOZNO010000003.1:0-7782 GCA_029933755.1 Bacteroidales bacterium
ATTATAAGATTGCAGATAGTATTTCAGGTGGGGCTGCCAAATTATTTAAAATTTTAGCAGGTAAAGATCGAAACTACTTATTAAGCAAGTTAGAATCTTATCATACAGGTCTTAAAATTCAAATTGATGATTTTATTGACTACGTTATATCAGGTGCTCGAATTCTTGACACGATTCAAACCAGTTTAAACTCGGTATTTATTCCGGTTAAAAATTTTAATCAGAATTTAATGACACTAAATTTTTTACTTGCCAATTTAAAATTAAATTTAACCTATATTAATAAACAGGATGACATTGTTGATAAAATAAACAGCTTAATTATAGAAATAAAATCAACAAAAGAAGGTTATGATTCACTTGAACTTAATATTAATAAATTAAAGGTTTTAGTCCTTTCTGTTTTTGATTTCTTCAAGGATTTAAAAGATCAGCAAAATGTTACACTGGAGTCATTATTAGAACAAATAAAATCAAGTGTCGTAATTTTATCAGCCAAACATCAAGAAGCATCTATTCAGATGCCTATTTTAGCAAAAAAAACTGAAGATTATTTTAATAACGTGAGTGAGATTATTACAAATCTACAGTTTCATGATATAATTAGGCAAAAGATGGAGCATGTACAGCAAACGCATAAAGAAATTATTGATGAACTAAGTGCATTTGATTTTTCTGATAAAAACACAAAGCTTGCTGAACATACAAGAAAATTTTTTAGAATTAGGGATATTGCTGGCGTACAGGTTGCACAGTTGATCCACACGAATCAGGAATATCAGGGAGCTATTGAAAAAATTACCAAAAACTTTATGGAAATTGGCGAGGATATGAAAAGTATTGCAGCAATGTGCTCTACTTTTTCTGGTCATAGTATTACGCATGGTATTACGCATTTTCGCGAAATTGAGAAAAAGCTGGAAATGTCTGTTGAGTTAATCAATAAGTTTTCAACTGATGGAGAAGAGTTCAGTAGTAAAGTAAATTTAATTCAAGAATCTTGTAATGTAGTTAATGATGAATTATCTGGCTTAAGTAGTCGAAATAAAATATTAAGTAGCAGTATTATTGAAATTTTTCAAATGCTTGATGACTTTGATGTTGACATACCTGGTCTGGAAATGTTGAAACTCCAAATTTCGGATATAAATTCAAATATTTTTGAGGAGCTTGAATTAATAAAAAGTCATTATGTAGATGTTAATGATGAATTATTTTCAATTGGTACTATAGTTGAGAATGATTACGAAAAAGATTTCAAACTCAAATTACAAAGAATTTCTGAAAGTATTTACTCAATTGTTAAAGTGTTAAATGAAGATAATTCAGAGGTAGAAGAAATACTTGAACAAAACAAGAAAAATGGTAATCAGTTAGCAATGAATATTCAAACTTCAATAGAAAAAGTAAAATATTATGACTTTTTTGAACAAGTAATTGAAGAAATAATTATTCAATTAAATAATATTTACCGTACTATAAAATCAGATTCCGACTCAATAAGCTATGACAATACACCTGACATGCAAGACATTAAGGATCGATACACAATGGAAAGTCAGCGTAATATTCACGGGAAAATAATGCAGGATGATGATGATGATGCAGATTTAGATACAATTGATGAGGACGATGATGATATAGAATTCTTTTAAAAAATGACCTAAATAAATATATAATGAGAGATCTTAAATTTAAAATTCAACCACCTAAAAAAGGTGATAAAATTGCCAGGTTGTACTTAGCAGGAGATTTGAGTGTAAACAATTTAGCTGATATGGTTATTAAATTCCGTGAAGCAGAAAAGGATTATGACAATATTGAAATTAATCTTGGAGAAGTAGCAGCATTTGATTTAGCAACTATTCAATTGTTAATTTCAATGAAAAAAACCTGTTTAAGACACAAAAAAAAGGTAAATTTCAATATTGATATTTCAAAAGACCTGACTAAGCTAATGAATATAACAGGCTTTTCAAATATTATTAAATCACTATAAATAAAAAGAATAAAAATAATTAAATAATTATGGATAAAACAATATTAATTGTAGATGACTCTGAAAGTATTAGGGAAGTTGTTAGTTTCACTCTGGAAAATGCAGGATATAACATTATCATTGCAATTGACGGTACTGATGCGTTACCTCATTTTGATGGTAAAGTAATAGACCTTTTATTAACAGACCTTCATATGCCAAATATGAATGGGATTGAATTAATTAGAGAGGTGAGAAAAATAGAAGCATATAGTAGAATTCCTATCCTATTTTTAACTACTGAGTCCCAAAGAGACAAAAAAATAGAAGCAAAAGAAGCTGGCGCAACTGGCTGGATAATTAAACCTTTTGTCCCTGCAAAACTGCTGGCGGCAATAACTAAAGTTATGCGTTAAATTTTGAACATATCCAAATTGGATATTTGTGTTCAGTTTATTAACTACAACAAATTTAAAATGCAAATTAATTAGATAATACTTTTTATCTTATGGATAGTTTTCAAAAAAAATTCATTGAAGAAGCTACAGATTTAATAAACAATCTGGAAGAGGCTGTTCTTAACCTTGAAAAAAATAGTACTAATAATGAACTTATTGCTGAAGTTTTTAGAATAATGCATTCTCTAAAAGGAGGTGGTGGAATGTTTGGTTTTGATGACATTAGCAACTTTACGCATAATTTGGAAACAATTTATGATGAAGTTCGAAATGGAAAATTAAAAGTAACAGATGATTTATTAAGCATTACCTTTTCATCAGTTGACCATTTACGAAGTTTATTAGACCCTGATGCACTTAAAAACAAACAGATTAAAAAAAATAACGACATTCTACTTGGTAGGGTAGATAGTGTTTTAAAAAGTACTGATAGCTCTGAAACTACTCAAATTGAAGAACAAATTGAAGAACAGGATAAAAATACCCAACAAACAATTTACATCTACTTTGCACCCAACGAGAGTATTATGGATAATGGAACAAATCCACTTTACCTTATAGATGAACTTTGTTCACTTGGTGCAAGCATTGTATTTCCAAGAACAAGCAAAGTACCCATGCTTTCCAGATTTAATTCTTCGAAATGTTATACTGCCTGGGAAGTCTTTTTAGTTACCGAAGAACATATCAACAGTATTCATGATGTTTTTATTTTTGTTGAAGATGAAAGTGAACTGGAAATATCTAAAATTGCTGATTTTGACACTCTTTCAAATGAAAAATTTAATAAAAATATACATTCTTTGTATAGTGAAAAAAATCATTTTGACCCAACCGTTATAAAATCACTAATTGATGAAGTGATTGAAGAAAGAAAATCAAAAGTGGTAAATGTTAATGAAAAGCTAAAAATATTTACTAAAGAAAATGTAATTTCTAGTATCAGGGTTTCATCTGATAAAATTGATCAATTAATGAATTTGGTTTCTGAATTAGTTACCACCCAAGCTAGCTTAAGTCTATACGTTGAGGAAAATCAGGTTCATGCACTAAATCAACTTTCAGAAAATATTGAGAATATAACGCGCCAACTACGTGATACGGCATTTAGCATTTCTCTAATTCCAATAGAAACAATGCTTACCCGATTTCATAGATTAATAAGAGACCTTTCTTCTGAATTTAGCAAAAACATAGACTTCATTACGGAAGGTGCAGAAACAGAGCTTGATAAGACTCTAATTCAAGGTCTTACTGATCCATTAATGCATATTATCCGAAATAGTGTAGATCATGGAATTGAACCAGAAGAAGATCGTATTAAAAGCGGAAAAACACCACAGGGAATGATTTACCTAAAAGCATTTTATTCTGGTGCAAATGTGGTTATTAAAATTCAGGATGATGGGCGCGGTATTGATATTGATCGAGTAAGACAAAAAGCAATTGAAAAGGAACTCATATCATCAGAAGCAAAATATTCAGATAAAGAAATTCTAGATTTGATATTTATTCCTGGATTTTCTACAGCTCAAAAGGTTACCGATGTTTCAGGTCGGGGTGTAGGAATGGATGTAGTTAAAAGAAAAATTGATGAAATTAGAGGAACCGTTGATCTGGAATCTAAAGAAAATGTAGGAACTACTATTACCATTAAGCTACCTCTTACTCTTTCTATTATAGATGGTTTACTCGTAGTAATTGGTGATACCAAATATGTATTACCACTTAATCTTGTAGAGAAAATATATGCCTATGAGCATAATGAATTCGAAAATGCTTTTAACAATATAATAATTGTTGATGGTGAGCAAATTCCGTTCTATTATTTAAGAGATGAATTTAACATTTCGGGTAAACCTTTAAACGTAGAACAACTTGTACTTGTTAAATACGAAGAAAAAAGGATAGGCTTAGTAGTTGATAGTGTTATTGGTGAATATCAAGCAGTATTAAAGCCTTTAGGTAAGCTTTATAAGAATCATGAAATAATTTCAGGAGCAACGATTCTTGGTGATGGAACTATTGCCCTTGTACTTGATACAAATAAAATTATTAATGAACTTTCATTTAAAAATTAATTGATGATATGATTGATGAAGAAATTTTACAAACAACAAACACATATTTAACTTTTCAATTGGGAGATGAACGGTTTGCAGTAAATGTTCGTAACTTACTTAATATTCTGGAATTAATACCAATTACAAAAGTACCAAAATCGCAAGAGTTTTTAAAAGGAGTTATTAACCTTAGGGGTAGTGTTCTTGGGGTTATTGATATTAAAATAAAATTTAATTTTCCTGTAACAGAATACACCAAAGAAACTTGCATTTTAGTATTACAGGTATTAATGGAAGATGATTTAACAGAAGTTGCAGCGATTGTTGACTCTGTTCATGATGTTCTTGAAGTTGATGAAAAAGAAATTTTACCACCACTAAGTGTAGGTATTAAATTTAAATCAGAATTTGTTACAGGAGTTATTAAATTTAATGACAAATTTGTTATGGTGCTTGATATGGATAAAATGTTTTCACCTGACCAGTTAATGGAAATTCAAGAAGATATTGCTACAGATGCATAGGTAGTACCCTGAAAAAAAATTACATCTATCTATTCCAAAGCCTGTGTCTACTGACATTATTCGTAAGAAGTATCTTATAGTGAAGTATGTAAATAAAACGATCATACTCTCTAACTTTTATAAATTTGATTTATTATTAAATCTTAAATCTTAATAATGAAAACAGGTTCAATTAAAAAAAAAATATTACTAATAATTAGCCTGGGTATTTTTATTCCCCTGGTGATTGTTATGCTGGTATCTTCTTTAAAGTTTACAGAATATTCTTTAGAAATTGCAAAAAGTGATGCCATATCTAAGGCTAATGAGTACGGAAACGAGATAAAACAAAAGCTGAATATGGTCTTTATAGCAGCTAACACTTTTGCCGATGTATATAGTGCCAATATAAATGATATGGGTACTGTTGATTTTTCTGTAAAGCAAATTCATGATATGCAGAAAAAATTTCTTCAGGCAAATAAAAAAGCTCTTGTTATTTATACTGATTTTTTACCCCAAACATTTACTCTACCTACTGGTCAGTTTAATGAAACAACAATCATGATAGGTGATGTAAACAGTAAAGGAAATTTTTCTATTTGGGAAGAATGGAACTATGAATTTAAATCAGATGTAATTGGCACGCTAAAAAATAATAATGGTATCATATTAACAGATCCATATATAGATGAAGTAGAAGGCAATAATATTATGATGATTTCTTACGGTAAAGAAATTAAAAATCAAGATAAAATTATTGGTGTTGTAGGTGTTGATTTGGCCGTTGACTGGATACAGGAATTTATAAGTAAGGCAAACATATTTAGTGGAACAGCAGACATTTGTATTATCTCTTCAAAAGGAACTATTGTAGGAAACAATAAAAGAAGTGAACTAATTGGCACGAATATTCGTGACTTGGAAGATTGTTCTGATACTGAAAAATCATTTTGCAGCTCTTCTGAGCAGAAAACAATTCATGAAGATAAATTATTTAAGTTTTATATCCCTATAAAATTTAGTGAAAATGGTGAATTTTGGCATGTTCGTATTAGTGTTCCTCAAAAAGAAGTTTTGAAAAATCCAGCAAAAGAAGTTGTTTTAAGAGTGCTTTTTGCATTAAGTCTTGTTTTTATTACAATAGGAATATCATTATTTTATGTAAACAAAATAATTAAACGAATAATTAAACTCTCAGATGTAGCAGAACAAGTTAGTAAAGGCTCTTTTAACGTTGAATTCAAAGTTGACGGGAATGATGAAATTAGGACACTGGGCAACTCATTGCAACAAATGATGGATAAATTTAAAAACGTAATTATTAATATAAAAAAAACAACTGATCAGTTATATAAATCAGGAAACGATTTATCAGAAGTTGCAATAAAACTTTCAGAAGGAGCATCTGAACAAGCTTCGTCAACCGAAGAGGTTTCTGCTTCAATGGAAGAAATGACAGCAAATATTGAGCAAAATGCTGAAAATGCAAAAGCAGCAGACTCTATTGCCAGAAAATCAGCCGAAGGAATAGAAATAAGTAGTAAAAATGTTATTCAAACTACTAATTCAATGGGCGAAATAGCAAATAAAACTTCAGTTATTGGTGATATTGCTTTTCAAACAAATATATTAGCACTAAATGCTGCTGTTGAAGCAGCCAGGGCAGGTATTTATGGAAAAGGATTTGGTGTAGTTGCGGCAGAAGTTGGTAAATTAGCTGAAAACTCAAAAAAAGCGGCTTCTGAAATTGACAACTTAACAAATAAGAGCTTTGGAATTGCTAAAAAATCAGGAGAACTTCTAGAACAAATAGCACCTGATATTAATAAAACAGCCCAGTTAGTACAGGAGATTACGAATGCCAGTTTTGAACAAAAATCAGGCACAGAACAGATTAATAATGCAATTCAGCAATTAAATAAAGTAACACAAGAAAACGCAGGTAGTGCAGAATTATTAGCCAGCAATGTGGAATCACTTAATGCCCTTGCTGATAAACTAAACAAACTAATTGATTTCTTTAAAACTGATGATTTGCAAAACTCAGATTCTGAAAAAACAGGAGAAATAGTTAAAGGCACTACTACTGAAGACAATATAAGTGAAAAAGAAGAGCCTATTATAAAATCAAAGCTTAACAAGAAATCAGATAAAGGGTTTTCTTTTAATTTGGGTGATAACGATAATAACGATAACGAATTTGAGAAATTTTAAAAAAGAAATATAATGCTTAATAAATCATTAAAAAGAAAATTTATTGTTATTCTGGCAATCAGTATTATTTTACCTATTGTAATTTTAATAACAGTATCTGCTATAAAATTTCAAGACCTAACAAAGCAATCAGCTATTAATGAAGCAATTTCTATTAACCAAAAAATTTCTGATAAAATTAGAAGTCAACTCGGTACTGCCTTTATTTCACTAACTGCTTTTGAAGGTATCTATAAAGCAAACTTTAACCAAAATGGAACCTTTGATTTTACTATTAAACAAGTTAAGACTTTAAATAGTGAATACTTAAAAAATAATCAAACAATATCAAGTGCACACTTATTGTTAGAACCTAACACATATAAAGATCCACTTACCGGAACGTTAAATGAAAATTATGCATTAGTTAGTGCAGAACGTTATGGAGATGAAATAAGGACTAGTGTTAATTGGAATTATGAATTAAAATATGGATTATACAATAAATTACAACTAAAAAGCCAACACGACTCAATTGTTGAACCCTATTTTAACACAATTGATGGTAAAACAGATTTAGTTAT
>JAOZNO010000003.1:7882-18678 GCA_029933755.1 Bacteroidales bacterium
TTTATAATAACTCTTCTTGCCGTATCTTTTTCATATTTTACAATAAATAAAATAGTAAGGCGAATTGCTAACTTATCTTCGTTGACAAAAAGGTTTGCAAAGGGCAACTTAAAAGTAAAATTTTCAGATAACGGTGCTGATGAGATATCAGAGCTTGCTCAGTCTCTTAATACTACAAGTGAAAGATTTAGAGGGATATTAGAGAATATTAAAAATACTTCCACCGAACTATATAATTTCAGTTCAAAAATTGGAGAAACCAGTATTAAGTTATCCGAAGGAGCATCTGAACAAGCATCATCAACCGAAGAGGTTTCTGCATCCATGGAAGAAATGACAGCTAATATTGAGCAGAATGCAGAAAATGCAAAAGCAGCAGACTCTATTGCCAGAAAATCAGCTGATGGAATAGAAATTAGTAGTAAAAATGTGATCCAAACAACTAATTCAATGGGTGAAATTGCTACAAAAACTTCTGTTATTGGCGATATTGCTTTTCAAACAAATATTTTAGCTTTAAATGCTGCAGTTGAAGCAGCCAGGGCAGGTATTCATGGAAAAGGTTTTGGTGTAGTAGCTGCCGAGGTCGGGAAATTAGCTGATAACTCTAAAAAAGCTGCAGCTGACATTGATGAACTCACAAATAAAAGCTTTGGCATAGCTAAAAAATCTGGTGAGCTTTTACAACAAATTGCACCTGACATTAATAAAACAGCAGAACTGGTTCAAGAGATTACAAATTCGAGTTTAGAGCAGAAATCCGGTGCAGAACAAATTAACAATGCTATTCAGCAATTAAATTCAATAACTCAGGAAAATGCAAGTAGTGCTGAATTATTAGCCAGTAAAGTAGAAGCGCTAAGTGCATTGGCTGATAAACTAAATAAGCTAATTAGTTTTTTCAAAATAGAAACGAAACAAGAAGTAGTACCTGAAAAGGAAGTAAAAGCTAAAAAACTAAAAACTAAAAACAATAAGTATCTTAAGAAAAACCAACTTGAGCCTGATTCTAATAATAATTTAGAAAAGGGGTTTTCTTTTAATTTGAATAGTGATAAAGAAAAGGATGATGAATTTGAAAAATTTTAACACAGCATGGTAATCTTGTGAAAGATTAATAAATTTAAAGTAAGATTACACGACATTTGACTTGATATTTTTTAAATAAGATGAAAGAACTTGATTTACAACGAATATTTGCGGCTAAATTATCAGATAAAGAATTTGATACACTAAGTAAGTTTATTTTTACCAGGTATGGTATAAAAATGCCTCCTGCAAAAAAAATTATGCTACAAAGTAGATTGCAAAAAAGATTACGTGCATTAGAAATTTATTCTTTTGCTGAGTATGTTGATTTTGTTTTTAGTAAGCAAGGTGATGAGGAAGTTGTACACATGATGGATGTTGTTTCAACTAATAAAACTGATTTTTATAGAGAACCTGCCCATTTTGAGTATCTGAAACAAAATGTTCTCCCAAAATACGTTAAAGATAATAACAGAAATTTAAAATTATGGAGTGCTGGATGTTCAAGTGGTCCGGAAGTTTATACTTTAGCAATTGTACTTAGCGAGTTTTTTGAAGCTCATCCCGGTTTTGATTTTAGTATTTTCGGAACAGATATTTCAACAAAAGTACTAAA
The DNA here is from genome assembly GCA_029933755.1 of Bacteroidales bacterium. Taxonomy (GTDB): domain Bacteria; phylum Bacteroidota; class Bacteroidia; order Bacteroidales; family NBLH01; genus NBLH01. Next base: position 9,528 of record JAOZNO010000003.1, read on the forward strand.
GCAGGCACATGCAGCTATTTACAAGGAAGAAGCAGTAGCTATGATTCCTTTGGAAACAAAAAGGAAATACTTGTTAAAAAGTAAAGAAAGCACAAAAAAGGAGATAAGAGTTAATACCAAATTAAGACAAAAGACAAGTTATCAGCGATTAAATTTTATGGACAATAGTTATAATGTTCATGAAAAATTTGATATTATTTTTTGTAGAAATGTATTAATTTATTTTGATAGAGAAACACAGGAACAAGTTATTAATAAACTATGCAGACATCTAAAACCAGGTGGTTATTTCTTTTTAGGTCATTCAGAATCAATTACAAATATTGATGTTCCCTTAACCCAGATAAAACCTACAATATTTATTAGAAAATAGGCAAATAATATTATATGATGAATAATCCTGATAAATTTAAGTAAATAGTCAACAGTAATCAGTTAGTAACTGATACTGAAGACTGTAAACTAATAATAATATATAAAATGAGCGAGATTAAACTAACTGATGAATTTCTTATTGAAGAACTTAAACTAAGGTTTGAGGAAAAAAAAGAATCATTAAAAAAACTAGAGAAGCTTACAACTGAATTAAAAGAAGTTAACCATAAATTAGCTGAATCAGAGGCTTTAAAGAGTCACTTTATTTCAAACATAACCAATGAAATTGTTAACCCCTTTACTTCTATTGTTATTCTGTCTAAGAATATTTTATCGATAAAAGAAGGACAATGGGAAAGAGTTATGAAAATGGCAAATCTTATTTTTACTGAAGCTTTCAATCTCGACTTTCAGCTAAAGAATATTTTTGCCGCAGCTGAAATTGAAGCAGGAGAATTATTTTTGGAGGTTTCAAACGTAACAGTTGATACATTAATTAATGCTGTTATAGATTCATTTATTACTGAAGCAAAAAAGAAACGAATTGTTTTTGAATTTATAAAAATTGAAACTGAAACTGAAGAATTGCGATTTAAAACAGACTCTGAAAAACTTCGGCTTATATTGTCAAACTTAGTTGAAAATGCTGTTAAATATAGTAAAAATGAAAAAATTATTATTAAAAGAGAAGTTCAAGATGGTGTTTTAACAATAAGTGTTCAGGATTTTGGTATTGGAATTTCAGAAAATAATAAAAAAGTTATTTTTGATAGGTTTAAAAGACTTGATACGGGAATAAATTCAATTAACCGTGGACATGGTTTAGGTCTTTCAATTAACAAAGCATTACTCGATTTTTTAAGTGGTCAAATAGATATAGAAAGTACAAAAAACGTAGGTTCTACCTTTACCATTAATATTCCTGAAGCGGTATCGGATGCAGAGTCATTTTCGGCTGATGGTAGTGATTATATCTTTGACACAGATGATGAAATTTTTTAAGCGGGATAAAGATGGAAAAACCAAAACATTTTTTATATCCCGGTGCAATTTATGTAAGCCATGAACCTTCAATGATTACAACCATTTTGGGCTCTTGTATTGCTGTTTGTTTGTATGACTCAGTTCTTCAAATTGGTGGGATGAATCATTTTATGCTACCCTTGTGGAATGGGCAGGGACTGGCTTCACCACGTTATGGGAATATAGCTATTGATAAATTAATTCGTAAGCTGGAATCTCTTGGCAGTTCAAAAGCAAATATAAAAGCTAAGGTTTTTGGTGGTGGTGAAATTATAGCCACAAATATTAATCAGTTTATGATTGGTGATAGAAATATTCGTATTGCCAAAGATCTGCTTCATGAAGAAGGAATACCCATTGTAAGCTCAAGTGTTGGTGGAAAACTGGGAAGAAAAATTATTTTCAACACCCAAACTGGTGAAGTAAGACAAAAGTATGTTGGTGGACAAAAATAGTTTATAAAATTACTTTTATTGATTGCAAATTATTTTAATATTTTATAATTTTGTTTGTATAAGAAATAGATACATGAAGAAAAAAATTCGGGTACTTATAGTTGATGATTCTGCAATTGTTCGAAATGCATTAGTAGAGATTTTCAGTCTTGATAAGGATATAGAAGTTATGGGAACTGCAGGTGACCCATATATTGCAGCTAAAAAAATTCAAAAAGAAGTTCCAGATGTTATTACCTTAGATATCGAAATGCCCAGGATGGATGGATTAACTTTTCTAAGGAAGATTATGTCACAACATCCAATCCCCGTAGTTGTAATCTCTAGTCTTACTGAAAAAGGAACGCAAACCGCATTAAAATCTTTAGAATATGGAGCTGTTGAGATTCTGACTAAACCACAAATGCATACCAAGGAGTTTATAGAAGAATCCCGAATAAAAATATGTGATGTAATTAAAGCTGCAGCAGTTTCAAGGTTAAGAAGAAAAGCATTTAGTAGGCCTAAAACTATGGAAGTAAAACCAAAACTTTCTGCTGATGCAGTTATTTCAAAAGCCACCAGGTACAGCTTACCGAAAACAACAGACATTGTAATTTCTGTAGGTGCTTCTACCGGAGGTACTGAAGCATTAAGAATTTTTTTAGAAGAAATGCCTTTAGATACACCAGGCATTGTAATTGTTCAGCATATGCCAGAACACTTTACACGTTCATTTGCAGAGCGTTTAAATGATCTTTGTAAAATATCAGTAAAAGAAGCTGAAGATGGTGATTCAGTATTACGTGGCAGAGCATTAATTGCACCAGGTAATAAACACACTTTATTACGCAGAAGCGGTGCTAGATATTATGTGGAAGTTAAAAATGGCCCTTTGGTTAACAGGCATCGTCCATCGGTAGATGTTCTTTTTAGATCAACTGCGTTATATGCAGGAAGTAATGCTATTGGAATTATTATGACTGGTATGGGAGATGATGGAGCCAAGGGCTTATTGGAAATGAAAGAGGCTGGTGCAAAAACAATAGCGCAAGATGAAACATCATGTGTTGTTTATGGAATGCCAAAAGAAGCAGTAAAATTAAATGCGGCAGATAAAGTTCTACCTCTTGATAAAATAGCTTCCCATACATTAATAATGAGAGGTAAATTCTAATAGTTTTACACCTTGTAGAATTTATTTTAATTAAAAAGTTGTATGGAATCAAATCACACCACAATTATACCAAATTACAAAATGAGTTTGTTTTACCAGTTTTTTTCCTGGTGCTCAGGGGCACGTTTGTATTTATTAAAGGGATGCCCTACTGATTACAACAAATATTTTGGTATTGGAATGATTATTTTCCTTACTGGAATAATGGCTTCCATTACTGGTTTTTTTGCTCTATTTACAATTTTTGATTCATATCCTGTAGCAATAATATTTGGAATTTTTTGGGGAATTTTAATTTTCTTTCTTGACTGGTTTATCGTTGCAAGTTTAAAAAAAGAAGAAAAATTTCTTCCAGAATTTCTATTTTCTATTCCCAGAATTTTTTTAGCAATACTTTTAGCTGTTGTAATTTCAAAACCATTAGAACTTAAATTATTTGAAAAAGAAATAAATGCTGTTTTAGTAAGCATGAAAACAGAATCATCAATACAGTTTAAGCAATTAGTTGATAAAGAATTTATTCAAATACAAACGCTTAAATTAGAAAATGATAATTTAAATAGAGACCTAAAAGACAAAGAAGAGCAAAGAGAATTATTGTTTGATATGATAATAAAAGAAGCAGAAGGAGAAAGCCTCACAGGCAGAGTAGGAAAAGGGCCTGTATATCGTGAAAAAAAAGCAGAATTTGATAGACTTAACCTGAATTTGGATGAGTTTAAAAAGAACAGTGCAGAGCAAATTAAACTAAATAATCAAAAAATTGAAAAACTTGAACTTCTAAGAAATGAAAAAGTAAAAGATGGAAGTAAAGATATATATAAAGCAGATGGTTTATTAGCAAGGCTGGAAGCAATGTCAAAATTAAAAAAGAATAATTCAACTGTAAACTCAGCATCATGGTTTATTTTTATTCTTTTTATTCTAATAGAAGCTGCACCAATTTTGGTAAAACTTTTATCACGACGCGGACCTTATGATGAATTAATTGAAAAAGAAGAATATGAAAAACTTGTAGAATACAAAAAACAAAAAATAAAAGCTAAGTTTTTGGCAAATAATTATTTAGAGCTATTAAAACAAAAGGACGAATTACAAATTGAAGCTGAAAAAAGGAATAATGAAAACCTAATAAAACACATTGAGGAAGCTAAAGAAGATATCAATAAAAAAGTAGTGGACAAATGGAAGGAAAAAGAGTTAGAGGCTGTAATACAAAATGATACAGAGACTAATTTAGCTGAAGAAAGTTTCAATAAGTCTGATGATAACAAAGGTGAAACAGTAAAAATTGATTAATCGTAGTAAATTATGACAAAAAAAATATTAATTGTTGACGATATCTTTTCAAATAGATTATTATTGAGTTCTACTCTTGAAAGTATTGGTATTGACTCCAAAACTGTTGAAAATGGTCAAAAGGCAATTGAATCATTGCAAAGTGATAATTTTGGAATGATTTTACTGGATATTGAAATGCCGGTAATGAATGGAATTGAAACTGCAAAGTACATTCGTGAAGAAATGACCGATGAATATAACAAACTCCCCATAATTGCACTCACTGCACACAATCCCGAAGAATATGGAGGACGCATAAATGATGCAGGTTTTAATGAAATATTATCAAAACCTTACTCAGTTGAAAAACTTGGCAATATTATTGAAAAGTATTTATAACAAAAGCAAGGTTTATTAACGACCCTTGTAAATTATTTCTGAAATAATTTCAAGTAAAGTTGGCAAATTCGTTTTTTTTTATAAATTTTGCTACTTTGTATTGCAAGTGTAAACAAACTTTTTTCAACAGGTTGAAGCATGAATTCGTCTGATAATAAAGATTACATAATAAAATTTACCATTAACGGTTTATTAGTGGGAGTACTCGCCAGATTACTTTTCATAATAAATGGCCTCATTAATAACAATTATGAGTTTTCATTAAATGGTGTTTACCAATATTATGTTGCAAGTCCCGAAAATTTAATTTTTGATTTTATAATTATTGTTTCAGCAGGCTTAATAGGCTATATGCTTGGAAAAACATACACTGATAAAAAAAATGAGCTTGAAAACAGCCTCCTTGTTGAAAAAGAGCGAACAAAAAAAGTATTTAGTTTTACAGAAAGGTTAAGAGAGGGGAACTATTTAGATGAAGAAATTCTTGAAACAAGAGATGAATTATCAAAATCATTAATTAATCTGCGTGATGAATTAAAACTAAAGGAAGAAAAAGAAAACAAACGTAAAAAAGAAGAAGCAGAACAACACTGGATTACGGAAGGTTTAGCAACATTTGGTGCAATACTTCGTGAAACGAGTAATGATTTGGATGCACTTTCGTATCGAGTTGTAAGCGAAATGGCAAAATACCTTAAAGCTCAAGTTGTTGGTATATTTATTATTAACGACTCCAATCCTGAAGAGCTTTTTATTGAACAAACCGGTGCTTTTGCTTATGGTAGAGAAAAGTTTAGTGATAAGAGAATAGAGTTTGGTGAAGGTTTGGTGGGCGCAAGTATTCTTGAGAAAAAATCAATTTTCTTAAAAGAAGTAACAGATAGCTATATAGAAATAACCTCAGGATTTGGAAAAGCAAATCCTAAAAGCGTAATTATTGTTCCCCTAATTATTAATGAAGAAGACGTTTTTGGGGCAATTGAAATTGCTTCCTTAAAGGTTTTTGAAGATTTTGAGTTAGAGTTTGTTGAAAAAACTGCTGAAAGTATTGCCTCAACGATTTCTAGTTTGAAGATAAATATGCAGACCTCATTTTTGCTGAAAGAGTCACGTGAAACTCAGAAAAAAATGACGAATCAGGAAAAGGAGATGACTGCTAGTATGAATGAGTTGAAGCAAATTCAAGTTGAAGCGGCAAAACAAAGCGAACAGTTTGTTAGCTTTACCAACTCAGTAAATCATACAATGATTAGGGCAGAATATACAAATGACGGAACTTTACTATATGCCAATACAAAATTTCTTGATAAACTTGGATACAAATCAAACCGGGAAGTAGAAGGAAAACCAATTTCAATGTTTATTAATGAAAAAGACAAGGTTTGGTTTGATGACCTTTGGAATCGTTTAAAAACAGGAGGGCATCACTTTGAAGGAGATATGAAACACGTATCAAAACAAGGAACTGATGTTTGGACAATGGCTACATATGTAAGTGTAAGGGATCAGGAAGGTAATCCTGAAAAAATCCTGTTTTTAGGTATTGATACAACTGAAGCAAAAAAGCAAAGTCTGGATTACAAAGCTCAAATTGATGCACTAAATCGTTCAACAATAAAAGCTGAATTTAGTCCGGGTGGTAAAGTTGTTGACTTTAACCCTAAATTCCAACAGGCTATGAAATATAGTGATCAGGAATTAGGAGATCATACTATTTTTGATTTTATTGACCCTGCTGAAGTAAATGAATTTAATATTATCTGGAAAAATATTATCGCCGGTGTTCCTTTTGAAGGCAGACTAAAAATGTTATCAAAAGAAGGTGATGAAAAGTGGTTTCATGGTACTTATTCTATTGTGCATGACATGTATGGCGATATTGCAAAAATTATTTACATCGGTAATGAAATTACGGGTCAAATAAAAATTGAACATAAAAATAAAGAACAAACAACTACCTTAAAAGTTCAAGAGGAAAAACTACAACAATCTCAAGATGAGTTAACAAAGAAACTACGTGAAGCTCGTGAAGAAATGCGTATGCAGTTCCGTGAAATAGAGACCGTTAAACTACTGAATGAAAAAACACTCGAAGGCATGCTTGATGCTGTTGTGACTATTAATCAGGACAATATTATCAAATTCTTTAATAAAGCTGCCGAGGATCTTTGGTCAATCAATAGGAAACAGGTAATTAACAGGCATATAAATGAACTTTTACCTGAACGCCATGCCGAAATGGGTGACGGATACCTGGGTAATTACTTCAAATATGGTGATGACACCATGCTAAATACCAGAACCGAAGTGTTTGTTGTTGATAAATTTGGTGATAAAATAAGTGTATTATTAACATTATCTGAAGCTCAAATAGGAAAACGATATAGCTTAACCGCCTTTACTCAAAAAATAGAAGTTGAACTTTTCTAAATAAGTTTTCCAATGTTTTTTTCTTTCTAAAATCAACCTTATCAATTAATTATTAAACTGCTATGCGCTAATTGTCATAGTACTGTTAATAACTTTGTGTGCTTACCATACAGCCTTTAAGAGGATTATTTTATATTTGCATTTTGCAAAAAAATAAACTTATGGCTGAACAGTATTCAGAAGACACTATTAAAACCTTAGATTGGAAAGAGCATATTCGGTTAAGGCCAGGTATGTATATTGGAAAATTAGGTGATGGGTCTTCGCGAGATGATGGTATCTATATTCTGTTAAAGGAGGTTTTTGATAACTCAATTGATGAGTATATGATGGGCCATGGAAAAAAAATTGATGTTACCATTACAGATCGTCAGGTTAAAATTAGAGATTATGGGCGCGGTATCCCTTTAGGGAAACTAATTGATGTAGCATCAAAAATGAATACAGGTGCTAAATATGATTCAAAAGTTTTTAAAAAATCAGTAGGTTTAAATGGTGTAGGTATTAAGGCCGTAAATGCACTATCTCATAAATTTAATATAAAAGCTTTTCGCGAAAATGAAGTTAAAGAAGTTCATTTTTCTCAAGGTCAGATTGTTGAAGAATTTGATATTCAGACTACAGATGAGACAAATGGAACCGAAGTGATATTTATTCCTGATCAAGAATTATTTGGTGAATTTCATTACCTTTCTGATTATGTTGAAACCATGTTGCGGAATTATACCTACCTTAATTCCGGCCTTTCAATTTATTTCAATGGCAATAGATACTATTCTAAAAATGGCCTTTTAGATTTGCTGGAAGATAATATGAGCGGTGAAGGTCTTTACCCAATAATTCATTTAAAAGGCGAAGATATTGAGATGGCTATTACTCATGGCAACCAATATGGCGAAGAGTATTATTCATTTGCAAACGGACAACACACCTCCCAAGGCGGAACTCACTTATTAGCTTTTAGAGAAGCAGTGGCAAAAACCATCAGAGAGTTTTACAAAAAGGATTATGATGTGTCTGATATTCGCTCTTCGATTATTGCTGCCGTAAGTGTAAAAATAGAAGAACCTGTTTTTGAATCTCAAACAAAAACAAAACTTTGTTCAAAAAATATGATACCCGATGGCATTTCTGTACGAAATTTCATCTTAGACTTTGTTAAAAAATCACTAGATAATTACTTGCACAAAAATCCAGCTACTGCTGAAATACTTTTAAGGAAAATTCAGGAATCTGAAAAAGAAAGAAAAGCAATTTCAGGTATAAAAAAACTTGCCAGAGAAAGAGCAAAAAAAGTTAGTCTGCATAATAAAAAACTACGTGATTGTCGTGTTCATTATAATTCAAAACATGAACGGCGTAGTGAGTCAACCATTTTTATTACTGAGGGAGATTCTGCCAGTGGGTCAATAACAAAATCGAGAAATGTTAATACACAAGCGGTTTTTAGCTTAAAAGGCAAACCTTTAAATACTTTTGGCTTAACAAAAAAAGTAGTTTACGAAAACGAGGAGTTCAACCTTTTACAGGCTGCTTTAAATATTGAAGAAGGAGTTGAAAATATAAGGTATAATAATATTGTAATCGCTACCGATGCTGATGTTGATGGAATGCACATTAGGTTATTATTAATTACATTCTTTTTAAAGTTTTTCCCTGATGTGGTAAAACAGAATCATTTACATATTTTGCAAACACCCTTATTTAGAGTTAGAAACAAAAAAAATACAATGTATTGTTATTCTGATGAAGAAAAAATAGATGCTATGAAAAAACTGGGTAAAAATCCTGAAATTACTAGGTTTAAGGGACTTGGTGAGATTTCGCCAGATGAGTTTGTGCATTTTATTGGTGAAAAAATTAGGTTGGAGCCCGTATTATTGAAAAGAGACGAGTCAACAGCAGATATGCTGAGTTTTTACATGGGAAAGAATACTCCACAACGACAAGACTTTATTATTGAAAACCTTAGGGTTGAAGAGGATTTGGTAGAACAGGAGTAACGAAATTGAAAATAGGCAGTAACAATATT
>JAOZNO010000003.1:18778-25422 GCA_029933755.1 Bacteroidales bacterium
AGAACTAACAATTAGATGGAAGAAAATTTAGAAAATAAGGATGATATAAACCAACACGATGAGAATGGAGAAATGCAGGACGTGAATTATATTTCCGGAATGTATAAAAACTGGTTCTTAGATTATGCATCTTATGTAATACTGGAAAGGGCTGTGCCTCATGTGATTGATGGCTTAAAACCTGTACACAGAAGGATATTGCATTCCATGAAAAGGCTTGACGATGGCAGGTACAATAAAGTAGCTAATATTATTGGCTATACCATGCAATATCACCCACATGGTGATGCATCAATTGGTGATGCTTTGGTACAATTAGGACAAAAGGATTTATTGATTGATGCACAGGGAAACTGGGGGAATATTTATACTGGAGATAGATCAGCTGCACCCAGATATATTGAAGCACGATTATCTAAATTTGCCCTTGATATTGTATTTAATCCTAAAATTACCGATTGGAAATTATCATATGATGGCAGAAATAAAGAACCAATTAATCTGCCGGTTAAATTTCCATTATTACTTGTGCAAGGTGTTGAGGGTATTGCTGTAGGCTTAGCTTCAAAAATTTTACCTCATAATTTTATTGAACTTATTGATGCATCAATTAAACACCTAAAAGGGCAAGAGTTCGAAATTTTACCTGATTTTATTACCGGTGGGTTTGCAGATTTCTCTAAATATAATGATGGGCTGCGTGGTGGAAAAGTAAGGGTTAGAGCCAAAATAGAAAAATTCGATAAAAAGACACTGATTATTAAGGAACTTCCATTTGGGAAAACTACCGGTAGTTTAATTGATTCAGTTTTAAGCGCCAATGAAAAAGGGAAAATTAAAATTAAGAAGATTGATGACAATACAGCTGCTAAGGTCGAAATTCTAATTCACTTGGTTAGTGGTACTTCATCTGATAAAATGATTGATGCCCTTTTTGCTTTTACCGATTGCGAAATATCAATATCACCAAATGCCACAATTATTAATCAAAATAAGCCCTATTTTCTTGGTGTTAGTGAAATGTTGAAAATGTCAGCAGACCACACAGTAGCATTGCTTAAATGGGAGCTTGAAATACGGAAAAATGAATTGGAAGCCTCTTGGCATTTATCTTCACTTGAAAAGATTTTTATTGAAAATCGTATTTACATCAATATTGAAGAATGTGAAACATGGGAAGAGATTATTACTACTATTGATAAAGGCCTAGAACCTTTTAAAAGTTTATTAAGACGTGAAGTTACCCGTGAAGATATTACTAAGCTTACAGAAATACGAATTAAGAGGATTTCAAAATATGATGCCTTTAAAGCAGATGAATATATTAAATCGCTTGAAGAAGAAATGAAAGTGGTTTTATTTAATTTGGAACATATAATTGAATATACAATAGATCATTACAAGAATATAAAGAAAAAATACGGTAAAGGTAGAGAACGAAAAACTGAAATACGTAGTTTTGATACAATTGTAGCAACTAAGGTGGTTGTAGCAAATGAAAAATTATATGTAAATTACCAGGAAGGTTTTGCAGGTACAGGTTTAAAAAAAGATGAATATATTTCTGACTGTTCTGATATTGATGATATTATTGTATTTAGAAAGGATGGTAGTTATTTTGTTAGTAAAGTAACTGAAAAAATATTTATTGGAACAAATGCTATTCATGTAGCTGTGTTTAAAAAGAATGATAAACGAACTATTTACAATGCGATTTATCGTGATGGAAAAACTGGATTTGGCTATATGAAACGTTTTGCTGTTCCTAGCGTTACCCGTGATAAGGAATATTCGTTGGCACAAGGGAATGCAAACTCAAAAGTTCTTTATTTTTCTGCAAATCAAAATGGAGAGGCCGAAGTGGTTCGGGTACTCCTAAAACCCCGGGCTCGATTAAAAAAACTTTCCTGGGATCTTGATTTTAGCGAGCTAACAATAAAGGGGAGAAACTCAATGGGAAACATCCTTACCAAGAATATGATTCATAAAATATCTATGAAAGAAAGAGGTGTATCTACATTAAATGGTATGAAAATATGGTTTGACAGGGATGTAAACAGATTAAATAATGAACAACGTGGTGAACTTTTGGGTGAATTTAAAGCAGCAGATAAGATATTAACAATTTCAAAATCAGGATTTTACAGACTAACTGATTATGAGCTTTCTAATCATTATGAAGATGATATGTTGTTGATAGAAAAGTTTGATCAGTCTAAGGTGTTCTCTGCAGTTTATTTTGATGGTGAAAAAGAATTTTTCTATTTAAAAAGATTTGAAATAGAATTAACAGATAGAAAGGCTTGGTTTATAACTGAGGGGGATGGCTCAAAATTAATTGCGTTGTCGCAAGATAGACTACCTATGATTAACGTAAAGTTTGGTGGGAAATATCAAAGCAGACCAGATGAGGAGATTAATGTTGAAGAATTTATTGGTATAAAAGGCTATAGAGCTAAAGGAAAACGCATTAGCACCTATGAGCTTAAATCAGTAGAGTTTTCTGAATCTATAGAAGAACCTGAAATAGAAAAGTCTGAAAATATTATAGAAAGTGTTCCGGAAATTAATACGGATGTTGAATTTGAAGTAAGAGGGACTAATGGTGAACAAAAAAGCCTAGACTTGTAACTGTTGATTCTGTAATTACCTGATTTACTGATTTTATTATTATATTTGTTTGCATTAATACAATTTAATATAGCTAACTATGGCACGAGTTTTTATACTTTGGAACGAAAAATATAATACGGGAATTCAGGAAATTGATGACCAGCATAAAAAACTTATTAAAATCTTAAATAGTTTATATGAATCATTTGTAGATCGTACAACAAATGAAAAATTGAAAGAAGTTGTGCAAGAAATGGCTAAATATACAGAGTATCATTTTGGAGTCGAAGAAAAATATTTTAAAGAATTTAATTACAGTGCTGCTGATGAGCATATTGCTGAACATCAAACATTTGTTCAAAATGTAAAAACTTTTCAAGAAGACATGGAACAAGGAAAGGTATCAGTAACATTTCAACTAATGAACTTTTTAAGATCGTGGTTAATTGAACATATAAATGGAACAGATAGAAGATATATTAGCCTATTTAAAGAAAAAGGGCTGTAAGCAGACCTCTTAGAAAAAGTCAAAAGATGCGTTATGCTCATCTTGAAAACAGAGTAGTTTTCTTAGATACACTTAGACTAAAGATAAAAGTAATATGATTAGCGATTATAAAAGTGGGGTTGATAACATAAGGCAGATACTAAAAACTTATATCGTTAAAAATAGAATAAAGTCTCTTGTTGTAGGAATTTCAGGTGGCATTGATAGTGCTCTTACTGTAGCCTTAGCCAAGCCGGTTTGTGATGAACTAAATATTCCTTTAATTGGACGAAGTATTACTATTGAAACGAATAAAGCTGATGAAATTTCCAGAGCAAATGCAATTGGTAAAAATTTTGTCACTGATTTTAAGGAAGTCGATCTTAGTAAAGGCTTTATTGCTCTTGCTGGTTTAATTACCGAATCAACTAATAAAGTAGAATCTATAGCTGATAAAATAAGACGAGGAAATATTAAAGCCAGAACACGAATGGTATATATATATGATCTTGCCTCGAAAAATCAGGGAATGGTATTATCTACAGATAATTATACAGAACTATTATTGGGTTTTTGGACTTTACATGGTGATGTTGGTGATTATGGAATGATTCAAAATTTATGGAAAACTGAGGTATATGCCATGTCTCGTTATATTGTATCCCAGTTAAAAGATCATGATGCAAAAAGTGCCTTAAGCTCATGTATTGATGCAGTAGCAACAGATGGTTTGGGTATTACAAATAGCGATTTAGATCAGATTCAGGCAAAAAGCTATGAAGAAGTAGATCAAATTTTATTAAAATTAATTTATAGCACAGCTGATTTAAAAGATTTTGAAAATCATCCGGTTATTCAACGAAAAAGAAACTCGGAATTTAAAAGAAATAATCCATTTAATATTCCCAGAGATCAAATCACTGACAGACCATTGTAGCATAAAGATTATCAATCTATTAATAAGCATTTTTCAATTTACAATTCACGAAGTATTATGTTACTTAAAGTTTACGAAGAAAACCCTGCACATAATGTAATAAGACAAGTTGTAAAGGTTCTAAAAAGTGGAGGTTTGGTTATTTACCCTACAGATACGGTTTATGCCTTAGGCTGCGATATATCTAACCATAAAGCTATTGAACGTTTGGCAAAAGTTAAGGGGATTGACTATAAAAAAGCACAATTTTCATTTATTTGTTATGATTTAAGCAGTTTGTCTGAATATAGTAAACCAATTGGTAATAATGTATTTAAAGTAATGAAACGTAATTTACCAGGTCCTTTCACTTTTATTCTGGAAGCCAGTAATATGGTACCTAAGATTTTAAAAAGTAAAAAAAAGACAGTTGGTATACGTGTGCCTGACAATAACATAATACGTGAAATTGTTAAAGAACTGGGCAATCCCGTTCTGACCACCTCAATACGTGACGATGATGATATTATAGAATATCTAACTGATCCTGAGCTAATTCATGAAAAGTATGAGAATATTGCAGAAATAGTTATTGATGGTGGCTACGGAAATACTACAGCCTCTACCATTGTCGATTGTACCAGTGGTGATATCGAAATTATTCGAGAAGGTGTACAGGAATTATTGATGTAATATCCTATGAATTTCACCCTGTAGTATTTGAGTAAGTATTAAATGCATACTCAGCTAGCAATCAATAACCTCGGAGCAAGCTCACGAGGTATGAATTGGAAAGAATTTATTTTGTACGATGCAAGCATCGGGGAATTAAACCCACTGGTGGGTTTAAAACCTTGTTTTAACATCCGGAGGTAGTAATTTAGTAATTCTGTCAATTTCTTCATCAGTCAAATCATTGTCACGTAAATTAATATACTCCAAACTATTCATTTTTGCAATTTCATTTGGCATGGTCTTAATTAAATTTGCATGAAGATTTAATTGCTGAAGTTTTTCCAATTTGCATATTTCTACTGGAATTTCAAGAATTTCATTTTCTGAAAAATTCAGAATAAGCAAATTATTTAATTTTGTTAACGAAATAGAGATAATTTTAATCTTATTTGAACTCAAATCAAGTTCGCGTAATTTCCCCAGGCTACCAACAGATGAAGGTAAGGTTTCAATCAGGTTATGATTTAATAATAACTGAACCAGATTAGGTAATTTTCCTAAAGTTGAAGGAATCGTTTTAAACCTGTTATATGAAAGATTTAATTCTCTAAGATTTTTTAATTTACCAAGTGAGGATGGAATTTCAGCTAATTGATTTTTTGAAAGATTCATAATCTGTACATCATGCAAACTCCCCATTTCAACCGGAATAGATGTTAAGCCAGTATTTTCCAAATTAATTTGCCTTAGATTATTTAAATTTCCAATTGATCCAGGTAATTTTTTCAGACTCTGCTCCTGCTTGTCATTTTCTTGATTTTGTAAATAAAGCATTTGTAATGCACGAGCACTTCCAAGTGATGAAGGTACTGACTCAAGCCGATTATAAGAAACATCTAAATAGGGCAAAAGCTTTAAGCTACCAATTTCTTTTGGCAATGATTTTATTTGGTTATTCCTTATATCAAAAATCTTCAGGTTACTCAATTTTCCAACCGCAGCTGGTATCTCCCGTAGACTATTTTCTGAAACATCAAAACTTTGAAGATTTTTTAAATTACCAATAGTTCCGGGTATTTCTTGTAACTTATTTTCCCAAATACTTATATCCCTTAAATTTTTTAAATTGCCTATAGAGTTTGGTAATATTTCTATTTTATTACCACCTAAAGCAAGGTTCTGCAGAAAAATAAGGTTGCCGAGTTCTTCTGGTAAACTAATCAATTCATTACTTTCTACATCAAGCATAATTAAATTAACCAAGCTACCTATTTCTTTTGGAATTTCAGCTAATTTATTGCTGCCCAGATTCAAATACTGTAAATTTGCAAGATCCTGAATTTCAGATGGAATTACTTCAATATTATTTTGCCACAAATCAAGTATTTGTAAATTGGTCATCTCTAAAATTTCCATAGGAAATTCGTCCAACTCCATATCACCCAAATTTAACTTATAAACTTTTTCAGGATTTTTCATTGCCTCATGAAGAGATAAAAACTCATCAGCATTCACAAGTTCATCTTCATCAAGTAAACGATTTTGTGCAAAAACATTTACCTCAAATAAAAGGAAACTTATCAGTATTAAAAGTAGGATTTTATTCATTTATCTATTTCTTTAATTATTCTTGTTTGTCCGATGTGACTATTTCAAAAATTTAGCCAAATTAATTACTCATGCTTAACCAAATTTAAATATGCAAAAATAATATAATTTTAACTGTTTTTTTTCCTATTTATTACATTTAAAACTTCTCTTTTTATTTAAAGCCAAAAATTCATGCTCGTTAACAAACTTTTAAGTCATTTATTTCTCACTTTGTAACTTTATTCTTAAAAAATCAGAATAATCTTTCAAATACCTTTTCAGTTGAATGGTATTTTCACTATTTGCTATCTAAATAAACAACTATTTTAACCTGATTAATTCATAAATTTATTAATTTTACAC
>JAOZNO010000948.1 GCA_029933755.1 Bacteroidales bacterium
CGAAAAGTGTGATTTTCTGCATTCAGCCGCTAAGCGGCTTTTCGGAGTGCCGTCAACATTTAAATTCTGTACCAAAAGAATTTTTACTGAATTTACCGCATAAAATCAAATGTATAAGGTCTCTTTACTTTTAATAAAAATTTTAATAGTAAAAATCCACACCCAAAGGATGTAGCATTATGATAACCCCAAAGGGAATAAAATGAAGAACAACTGAACATTTGAATATTGAACAATGAAGTTTGTTTTTAATAAAGCGGAAAAAAGTAATTTCCAATCCTTACTCCTAATGTTCTATTATTCAGTTGCTCTATTGTTCATATTATTTACAAATATTAACTGGCAAACCCATAGAACGGCTCTGAACACGTTCAGAGAACGTGGATTTCTACAGAGGATTAAAAGTAAAGTGAAATTATGACAACTAGCTGTTTATTAACACATCCACACCGTGACTTGCGAATTTTAAGGACATATAAATAGTTTTAGTTTTATACGCTTACGTTAATGGTGAGAAATACTTTTTCCAAATCAATTTCCTGAAAATTGTAACTAATCGGTGTTTTGCTTTCCTTTCCAATATCAATTAAACCTAAGCCTGCACCTCCATCTTCAGATTCCTCTCCATTCATTAATACATCTACGTACATTTCTTCCAGTTCATCATAGGTAGCCTTTTGTACTACTTTCAATTTTTTTTCTAACCCAGTAACTTTTGTTCGTTCCACATAATTACCAGCAGTAATGGTATATGTTGAATCAATTTGGGCAATTATAAAAATTCCATCACGTTGGTTGTTTACAATTAGGCCATGTTTGCCAACATTCTGAAGTAGCTCAACCAATACATGGTATACTGCTTTATTTTGTTTTGCAGCCTTATTACTCAATAAATTTTGCTCAATTATCTTAAGGACTGGTAAAATTGATGCTTGTGAAAAATCGCCCTTTTGTACAAGTAAAATGTTTTGCTCATTCATTTTCTTGTGAAAATCAATCGATTCAATTAGCGGGAATTTAACTTCTTCGACAGAATTTAATTCCTTATTTTTTGGCTCTAAAGAAATTTGACTGTAAAAGAATGAAAAATCCTTATCATACTCATTAAAGGAGAATTCAATTTTACGACCTGATTTTCTGGCCATTTCAATCAGACCTAAACCGGCACCCCCTTTACTTGAAAAATCCGTTGTGCTGATAACTCGTCGGTAAAGTTCTTTTAACTGATCTTTATCCAGCTCATTTACTTGTTTTAATTGTTCTTCCAGCGTTTGAATGTTTCTTTTATCAATAATATTTCCAGAAGTAATAAAATATGTTTTATCAATATTTTTTGTTGAAAAATATCCGGGGTTTTCAAACGTGTTTTCATCCATCGTTTTTGTCTCACCATGCCGTACAATATTTTGAAAACATTCAGCCATCAGAAAAGAAACTTTGTTTTTCATTTTTGACAGCTCAGCATTACTGCTAATATTGTATTCGCTTAGGCTTATGAGCTTTTCAGTAACATCATCACTAAAAGTCCCATTATACAGTAAACAAAGTTTGTCATTTCTAAGCTTATCAAAATACCAAAACGTAGTATTAATATCCATAAATTAACATTTTACTTTTATGGTTTAAAATTAATGAAAAAAATTAAGCTATTGATAATAAAATTTAAAAAAGTAACTATAAGATGTTGTGTAAACTAAAAACGGTATATTCATGATAAAGAATTTTATATGCGGTCTAATATTAAGCCTTGCATTGAGTGTTGTTGATTACAATGTTTTATTATGATAACAGCTTAGAGTCTGTCTATCCCGGTTGATTCACAAATTTATTAGAATAAAAGACTGCCTAAATAACAAAAATCTTCAATTTTTTTCGTAAATTTACTATACACCAAAAAATATAGTCAAATGGGAATTGATTTAAAAAAATACCTCACCGAACAATATAATAAAAGTATTAGTAAAGATACGGAACCAGGGCCTGTAATTACTATTTCAAGAGAATATGGTTGTTCAGCCAAAAAATT
>JAOZNO010000949.1 GCA_029933755.1 Bacteroidales bacterium
AAGCGTTTTTATAGAATAAAAGAAGTTGATGCTCGAAAATTAGTATACGAATACTACTGGGTTGACTTAAGGCAAGCTGCTAAAAAATCAAACCGTTATAATTTTAACGAAGACTATACTGGTGGAGAATATTCAGGTGAAATAATTAATAGCAAAGGCGAAAAAGAAGTAATTAAAGACCGCTCCTCTTTTGTTATGTCTGCTAAAATTGATGTGTATCCCGATACATTGGTATGGATGGCTGATTACACATATTCATATAATGAACCATATGCAAAAAGCTATTTCTGGCATCCTGCTTTTGATAATTATCCTGTTGTTGGTGTTACATGGAAACAAGCAAATGCGTTTTCTATATGGCGTACACAAATAATGAGAAACTATTTAGCACTGGGCGGACTTGCTCCATATCAAGACTATAGACTCCCAACAGAAGCAGAGTGGGAATATGCTGCACGTGGAGGCCTGATGCTTTCAATGTATCCATGGGGCGGTCCATATACACGTAATAATACAGGCTGTTTCATTGCAAACTTCAAACCACTTAGAGGAAACTACGGAAGTGATGGAGCGAATGAAACGATTGAAGTTGCTCTATTTTCACCGAACGAATGGGGATTATATGATATGGCAGGTAATGTTGCAGAATGGACCTCAAATGCATTTGATGAATCAGCATACAGTTTTACACATGACTTAAATCCTGATTACGTTTATAATGCACTGGCCGATGACCCTCCAGTTCTAAAAAGAAAAGTAATTCGTGGTGGATCATGGAAAGATATAGGCTACTATATGCAAACTGCTACCAGAACCTATGAGTATCAGGATACTGCAAAATCCTATGTAGGATTCCGTTGTGTAAGATCTTTTATGGGACGTGATGGTGCTGATTGGGACTTCAGTAAATTTAATTAATCTCTGTAAATTTTTAATATTCAATCTTTTTATATATATTTAGCTTCAAAATTCAATTCAAATTAATTATTAATTAAAACTATTAAATGATATGGGACTTGCTCAAATGACTCAATCGCACGCCTGGAAAAATTTCATGGCAAAATTATATGGCTGGGGCGCCGCAGTAGTAATTATTGGTGCATTATTTAAAATTATGCACTGGCCTGGTGCCGGCCCAATGCTTATGGCAGGACTAGGTACAGAGGCATTCATTTTCTTCTTTTCAGCTTTTGAACCATTACATGAAGAAATTGACTGGACACTTGTTTATCCTCAGTTAGCCGGATTAGATGATGATGACGAAATAGAAATTTCAAGTACACCTAAATCATCAGGTGAAGCTTTAGCTTCATTCGATGGAATGTTAGAAAAAGCAGGAGGTGCAGGATTATTTGATAAATTAGGTGAAGGTATCACAAACCTTAACGAAAGGGTTGGTGAATTAGCTAATATTTCAGATGCTGCATTAGCAACCAACGAATTTACCAATAACATGAAAACTGCTTCTGGTTCAGTTAACGAACTTTCTGAAGCATATAAAGGTTCTACTGAATCATATAAACAATCAGCAGAATCACTAAATTACTCTATTGAAAACTTATCTGATTCTTATGCTAAATCGGCACAAGAAGTTACAGAAAAAGGAGGAGGCTTTATTACAGCATATGAGCGCTTAACAGACTCTATGGATATTGATTTCTCTGCACTTAAAGATGGAAACGAAAAATACAGTGGTCAGGTTAATACATTGAATAAAAACCTTACTGCTTTAAACGCTATATTTGAACTTCAGTTAAATGAGGCTGATCTTGATAAAATGATGGAAGACCTTAACGGCTCTGTTACTGAATCAAGAAAATATCATACCGAGATTAAGAAATTGGGTAGCCGATTAGAATCATTAAATAACATTTACGGAAACATGCTTTCTGCAATGAATGTTAATCTTAATGACTAATTATTATCTAATTTTTATATATTAATTTAAATCTCAAAGAATTATGGGACACGGAAAAGAAAGCCCAAGGCAAAAAATGATAGGTATGATGTACCTTGT
>JAOZNO010000950.1 GCA_029933755.1 Bacteroidales bacterium
CTAATAGGTTTAATACTAATTTCATTTTTCTTTTGATTTAAATGATTACAATTATTTATATAATTAATTTACTGTTTCCTCTAATTCAAAACACAAACGAATAACTTACCGAAGGTAAAAAAGGAAAGCTGGTAACCATTTGTAATTGCAATTGATTATTTTGTTTATCATAGTAATATTGGTAGTACGATGGGTTCATATGGTTATAAGCGTTATAAATACTGAAATTCCATGTTGCTTTCCCCCGTTTCTTCTGTTTGCTGTAGTTAAAACCAATATCCAATCTGTGGTAATTTCTAACTCTAAATGTATTTCTTCCATTGTATATATGTGCTTGTGTAGTGTAGTTAAAACCGGTAGTGTTATCCCGATCCATATTATAATTAATCATATTATATTTCCCCTGTGCCAATGTAATGGCATCGCCTGTGCTATATATCCAAGTTGATGAAAAGTTCCACTTTTTGCTAATAAGGTAATTAAATACCACACTAATATCATGTGTCCTATCGTAACGAAAATCATAAACATTGCCACGGTTAATATTATCAAATTGTCTAGTGGTTTTTGATAAAGTATAGCCAAGCCACCCGGTGGCTTTTCCTGTTTTTTTCTGTATTAAAAATTCAATACCATATGATTCTCCTTTTCCATTAATTTCAACTTTATCCTGCCAGTCTTTGCCCGAATAAAACGATGATCCTTCAGAGTAAGCGATAAGGTTTTGCATGGTTTTATAGTAGGTTTCAATGCTTAATTCAAACTGTTTGTTATAAAAAGTTTTGGCAAAGCCCAATGTTGCTTGGTACGATTGTTCCGGTTGGGCAAAACCTGTTGCCGGAACCCATAAATCAGTGGGCATACCTACACCAGAGTTGCTTAATAAATGAAGATATTGCCGCATACTTACATATGATGCTTTTATTGAAGCTGTTTTTGCAATCAGTAGATTAGTGCTAACCCGTGGTTCAAAAGAGTAAAACGATTCATTATCAACAAAATAGTGAGAATAATGTAAACCCATATTTGCCGAAAATCTTTTTCCTATATGAAATTCATCTTCAATATAGGCTGCCAATTCTGTTGAGTATATTTTTGATGAACCAAATGTGGTATCAGTTGTATAATCTGTAGAGTCTTTTGTATAAAACGAAAATATACCGGGATTAAAAGTACGGTAAACCGCATTTGCCCCAAAGCGTATCTTATGATTAAATATAGTATTGTATTCATAATCCATTTTGCCACCAAAATCTTCAATAAATGAATTAAAACGGTTATCGCTAACAAAATCAGTTGCATCGTAGCTATTTTTATATGCTAGCTGGTATTTTGAATAAATTAAGCTGAAATTGCTAAACAGCCTGTTGCCATATAAATGATTCCATCGCAGTGCTGTTGCCAGGTTACCCCACCAGGTTTTGTTGTTTGTCGTATAACCGTACTTTTCTTCATCATTCGTTTTGGTGAAAAAATTGTCATTACCATTATAAAAACTCAAGTATATTTTGTCTTTATCAGAAAACTCGTGATTAATCTTGGCATTTATATCGTAAAAAGAAAAGCCTTGCGATATTTTATATTGAATTAAAGAGGCTGCGCTCATAAATAAATCAAGCATAGAACGGCGAAGGGATATAATAAAAGAAGTTTTATTTTTAATAATTGGCCCTTCAAATGATATTTTAGAGGATAGAAATCCAATACTTGCTGCACCCTGGTATTTTTGTTTATTGCCCTCTTTCATCCGTACATCCAATACAGCAGATAACCGCCCACCATAGCGGGCAGGGAAACCACCTTTTATAAGGGTAACATTACTGATTGCATCGGAATTGAAAATTGAGAAAAAACCACCATAATGGCTTACATAGTATAATGGCACTTCGTCAAGCAAAATTAGGTTTTGATCAGGGCTGCCACCACGCACATAAATAGCACTTGAACCCTCGTTACCTTGTTTGATTACTTCCTAAATCCGGGTCGTACCATTGATTTATATAGATACACGA
>JAOZNO010000951.1 GCA_029933755.1 Bacteroidales bacterium
CTGGAATAGGGTTAGTGATAAGAATAGAAGGTATTTTAGCATTTGGCAAATTTAATCTAAAAATCTAAAGTTTGATAACGGTTTTTTTATTTGATTATTTTACTTAAAAATATTCTCTACAGCGTATATTGGAAAAACATCAATTTCATTATAATTGCTAAAATTTTCTAATGAAAATCGAATCCCTATGTCCTTTTTTTTCTCTTTAAGAAAAATATACATGCTTTGCATAGAACCACTTGTTCCGGCTTTAACTTCTATTGGGCTAATCTTCCCATTAATGTTCTCAATATAATCAACTTCAGCATTGCTGCTTTTTGTTTCGCGATGCCAGTAATACAAATTAGTTTTTTGAAAGCATGATTTTGATTTTAAAAGTTCTAAACCAACAAACTGTTCAGCTATATTACCTTTATTTATAGTCTGAAAGTTTCTTGAAAGTAGCATATCACTAAAATCCAATCCTAAAATTCTCAGAAAGATTCCGGTATCAAACAGTAGCATCTTTTGTTTTTTAGGATTTATTTCAGCACCGAGAGGCAAACCATTTCCTGAAGTATGGGTAACAGGAATAACAATTCCTGCCATAATAAGTAAATTTAAAGCTTCTTTTATCTGTTTGTGATTAGACTGAATGGATGCTTTTGAATATATAAATTTACCCCCTGATTGCAAAACAACAGAATCAAAAACTTCTTTTATTCGCGATACTGGTACACGTTTTTTGTATTTTGCAAAATCATCATTATATGAAAATATTAAATCATCAATAACTTGCCTGCATTGGTTAAAATCTTTTGTTTTCAGGTAGGTGGAAATTACTTCTGGCATTCCGCCAAGCATAAAAAATTTATTAAAATATGTTATTAACTTATTATGTAATAAATCTTGTAGAGGGTTTGAAGGTAATGCTTTACGCACTTTTTCAAGAAGCAAGTTTTCATTACAAGCTAATAAAAATTCATTAAATGATAGTGGGTACATAAATATTGAGCGTATCCTTCCAACTCCAAAAGATGGTATTTCTTCAAGGGCAAATTCTAAAAGTGATCCTGCTGCAATAACATGAAGTTCCGACATCTTTTCATAAAAAAAGCGTAAAGAGCGAATAGCTGGAATACAAGCCTGAATTTCATCAAAAAAAAGTAAAGTTTTGTCTGGAATAATAGGGGTATTATAAAATGCAGATAAATTTTCACATATTTTATCAGGTGTTAGATTTTCTTCAAATACTGAGTGTATTTGAAGGTTTTCTTCAAAATTTATTTCAATATAGTTGTCAAATTGTTTGCTCAATTGACGAACAGTATTTGTTTTCCCAACTTGTCTTGCTCCACGCAATAGAATTGGTTTGTTTTTATTTGATTTTCTCCATTCGGATAACTTATTGTCAATGTGCCTATTAATATACATTTTGTAAATATATTTTATTTGTTAAAGCCAAATATAACACAAAAAACACAAAAATACAAGGCAAATATTAAGTTTATTTACAAAAATACAAGGCAAATATCAAGTTTATTTACAAAAATACAAGGCAAACTTATCATTAAAATGATTCTGCTGTCATTTTAGTAGGTGCTTCATAAGGTGATTATTAATTAATTTAGCTTGATTATTTGCTTACAAACTGTATAATTTAAGCAGTATAAGCATATAAGGGAATAAATAAATGTATAAACAAATAACCAACTTGCTGTTTATTAGGTTATTCACACCGTGATTTGCAGATTTTAGGATTAAATTAAATATCAGACTTCGTAAATCTAATCTATTCGTATGGTTCACCAAAATACATTAATTCCCAAACAGCTTTATCGCTTTTATATTCTTCAATTAGACAATTCTTTTTATAAATCTTTAAATTTGCATTGCCCGACATTCTGAAATATGCACCATCAAATCCTGTTATCATTTTTGCCAGCTTTCTTTTGAATTTATTTTTAACCAGGGCGTCCAAAATTCTAAGTTCTTCTATATTTTTCTCCCTTTTTAAGGTATATTCATATT
>JAOZNO010000952.1 GCA_029933755.1 Bacteroidales bacterium
TCACCAATTTCTTGTAAATCATAATAAACACGTGTATTTGGTTTGTCTATTTTTACAATCCTGTTTAAATCTATAGGTGTTCCAATAATTACGGTATCGCAATCTACATTATTAATAGTAGCTTCAAGGTCTTTTAATTGCTCTTTACCATAACCCATTGCAGGTAATAAATCACCAATATTTGGATAGATTTTATAGGTTTCAGCTAATTTACCAACTGCAAATTCCCGAGGATTAATAATTTCAGCAGCACCGTATTTTTGTGCCGCAATGGTGCCTGCACCTAGTTTCATTTCACCATGTGTTAAGGTTGGTCCATCTTCAATAACCAACACACGTTTTCCTCTAATTAATTCAGGGTTGTCCACTTTAATCGGCGAAGCTCCATCAATAACTATCGCTTTTGGATTCACTTCTGCGATGCTTTCACGTACTATTTGTATTCCTTCAGGGCTTGCAGAATCCATTTTATTTATAACAACTGCATCAGCAAGCATAAGGTTTACCTCACCCGGATAATAACTTAATTCGTGTCCCGGACGATGTGGGTCAGCTACGGTAATTGTAAGATCAGGCTTATAAAATGAAAAATCATTATTACCACCATCCCAAAGTATTACATCACATCCATCAGGATCTTTTTCAGCTTCACGAACAATCGCCTCATAATCAACACCTGCATAAATTACATTACCACGAACAACATGTGGCTCATATTCTTCCATTTCTTCAATAGTACATTTATGCTTTTCAAGATCAGAAACCTCAGCATATCTTTGAACTTTTTGTGCTACTAAATCACCATAAGGCATTGGGTGTCTAATTGCAACAACTTTTAAGCCTTTCTCCATTAAATACTCAATAACTTTTCGTGAGGTCTGGCTTTTACCACAACCAGTTCTAGTAGCAACAACTGCAATTACAGGTTTTGTACTTTTAATCATAGTATCTTTGGGGCCTAACAAACCAAAGTTAGCACCTGCGGCATTAACTAATGCACTCATTCTCATCACCCGATTATAAGGCACATCGCTATATGCGAAAGTACATATATCCACATTATGTTGTTTAATTAATTCCGGTAATTTTTCTTCAGCATAAATTGGTATTCCATCAGGATATAACTCCCCGGCAAGTTCAGCAGGGTATTTTCTTCCATCAATATCAGGAATTTGAGCTGCGGTAAATGCCACCACATTAAACAAATCATTATCACGGTAATAGGTATTAAAATTATGAAAATCTCGCCCTGCCGCTCCAATAATAATAACATTTTTTGACATAAGTTTTGGTTTTAGTTAATTATACGTTTGATTATTGTTCCCGATTAATTAAATCCAGGATTTTCTAAATCGGGATGACTAGTCACAAATATACATTTTAAAAACAAGAAAAATCATGAGCATTGTTTATGTTTAGAAAAATGTTTTTTTATAATAGATTGGTATGAAAATTAGCAAAATAAAAAAGTTGGACAATTGAAAACTATTATCAGTATTCAAAATATCCAACTTTATATAAATATTTAAATTTGCCAATAAAAAAGGCAAACCATAATTAGAGTGACTCTTTATTCATTCTCTGGTCTTAAATTACGAACTGCTTTACCGGCTTGCCACATTTCAGAACTTTGAAGTTCTTCTAATTCAGCGTCAAGTTTTACACGATAATCAGCCTTGCTGTTAGAATCAATAGAACGTTGTGCTTCGTTTCCTTTTGCCACCTCGCTGTAAAGTTCTTCAAACACAGGTTTTGTTGCATCACGGAATTTTTTCCACCAATCTAAAGCACCTCTTTGCGCTGTAGTTGAGCAGTTTGCATACATCCAATCCATACCATTTTCAGCAACCAAAGGCATTAAACTTTGAGTTAATTCTTCAACGGTTTCATTAAATGCTTCTGATGGAGTGTGTCCGTTTGCACGAAGTACATCATACTGTGCTGCAAATATACCTTGAATTGCGCCCATTAAAGTTCCTCTTTCACCAGTAAGATCACTATA
>JAOZNO010000953.1 GCA_029933755.1 Bacteroidales bacterium
AAGACTGTATATCAGTCCATTTAAAACCCGCTTAGCGACTGAATACAGAAAATTATACTTTTCGGAGCAGACTCAATATTAGATTATATATTCTTTAATATTTGATCATTTTCAAGGATATATGAAATTTTCCTATTATTATTTTGTTGTTTTAATATTAATCTCTATTTTTGCAGACCGAAATTTTACCCTGTAATAGAGAATTAGAAAAAATAAAATACATAATATAAATATATAAACAGATGAAAAAAGGCGTACATCCGGAAGATTATAGATTAGTTGCTTTTAAAGATATGTCAAACGAACATACATTTATAACTAAATCTACTGCAAAAACAAAAGATACGATTGAACTTGATGGAAATACGTATCCTCTTATTAAATTGGAGATATCAAATACGTCACATCCATTTTATACCGGTAAAATGAAATTGGTTGATACGGCAGGACGTGTTGATAAATTTATGAATAGGTACAAAAAACATATGGATAATAAAAAGAAGGCTGAATAAAGGCATTCTTAAAAAAATATCCCTAATTATGAGGGAAATAAAGAATTTTAAAAAAAGCTTCGGTTTAACCGGAGCTTTTTTTTTGCCTTTTTGTGTAAGCTAAAACATAGTTTTTGTATTTTAGCACTTGAATTCAAATCATGAACTATGAACTATATTTTATTCGATTTTCACGAAGATTGGGAGAACTTGCTGCCATTAACGTATACCAGGCCTGTTTCGGAAATAAGAATAGGGATTTTGACCATAAAAGAAAAATGGAATAAGCTACTTGATACAAATTGTAGTTACTTAAGCCAGGAATATCTGCAAGCTAAGTATAAGCTTATTACAAATGAGGATAATATTTATATAAATGGCTCTGTTTTACCTAATAAGTATTTAATTAAGGATATATTAGCCTTAAAGTCAGGCCAGGCATTAGTTCAGGATAGTCAATTAATCTGTTTCCGTACAGAAAATGAAATTACTGAAATTGATGATACTACATTTAAAAAATTCGAGAAAATAAATAGCTCCAAAAAATTTGGGAAGATAAATTATCCATGGGATATTTTTAGGCAAAATGGTGCTGAGATTGAAAGTGATTACTTTATTTTAACAGAAGGACGAAAATCAGCAGAAATTAGTTCAACAAATGGAATTATTGGTGAAAATATTTTTGTTGAAGAAGGTGCTATTGTAGAATTTGCAACCATAAATGCAAAAGATGCTTATGTATATATTGGTGAGAATGCTGAAATAATGGAAGGCTCGGTAATTAGGGGCTCATTTGCTTTATGTAATGATTCAACATTAAAAATTGGTGCGAAAATTTATGGGCCTACCACCGTTG
Organism: Bacteroidales bacterium; assembly: GCA_029933755.1. Taxonomy (GTDB): domain Bacteria; phylum Bacteroidota; class Bacteroidia; order Bacteroidales; family NBLH01; genus NBLH01. The sequence continues at coordinate 1,348 of JAOZNO010000953.1, forward strand.
GTCCATATTCAACAGTTTGTGGTGAAGTGAAGAACTCTGTTATTTTTGCTAACTCAAACAAAGGACATGATGGTTATTTGGGTAATTCGGTACTAGGAGAATGGTGTAATTTGGGTGCAGATACAAATAACTCTAATTTGAAAAATAACTATGCCGAAGTTAAATTATGGAATTATAATAAAGAGTGTTTTATTAAAACCGGTTTGCAGTTTTGCGGACTCATTATGGGAGATCATTCAAAATGTGGAATAAATACAATGTTTAACACAGGTACGGTAGTAGGTGTAAATGCTAATATTTATGGTGCCGGTTTCCCTCGAAACTTTATTCCTTCTTTTTCGTGGGGTGGGGCTTTAGGGTTTAAAGAATATCAAATTGATAAAGCTTTTGAAGTGAATCATGTGGTAATGTCCAGAAAGAAAATTGGATTTGATGAAATTGAACAAAAAATGCTACTCAAAATTTTTGAAATGACTAAGAAATACAGGAGGTTTTAAATATTATTTTTAGCAGCTCTGGTTTAATATAGCGTGTATAATTTAATTAAACTCTACACCTCAATTAACAGGTAATTAGCCATTAGCCCTTCGGCATAGCTCAGGCTTAATAATTGGTAATTAAAATGAACAACCAATATTCTTAAATCACTAATTA
>JAOZNO010000954.1 GCA_029933755.1 Bacteroidales bacterium
GAGCCTGTCCGACTTTCGGCGGATTAATTTACAGGGAATTAGTCATTGGTAATTAGTAATTAAAAATAGACGTTAATTATTATCAATTACTAATGGCCAGTATACTAATTACTTGCCAGACATAAGCAATACGGATATTAAAAATATCCCAGAAGATCTAAACTAAAGCCATTGTTTTGTATATCTGTCTGTTAAGAACCCGCTTAGCGGCTGAATACAGAAAAATATACTTTTCGGAGTAGACTCAACATTATTACTCAGAAAAAATTAAATGTTAAAATTCTGAGTTAATTAAAATCAATATTAGTGAGAGTGTTTAAAAAGAAAATATTAGTTATTCAAACAGCATTTATTGGTGATGCCATTCTTGCTACCTCTATACTCGAAAAATTACATGAACGATTTGCTACATCTAAAATTGATTTTTTTATCCGAAAAGGAAGTGAGAGCCTGTTTGAGGATCACCCATTTATTGACCATTTATATGTATGGGACAAAAAAGGCGGGAAATATAAAAACCTTTTAAACATTCTAAAACAGGTAAGAAAACAAGACTATTTATACGTTGTAAATTTACAGAGGTATTTATCAACTGGTGTTTTTACTGCTTTTTCAAGAGGTGGCAAAAAATTTGGCTTTGAAAAAAACCCATTTTCCTTTAGTTTTGATAAAAAATTCCCACATGACATAACTGGTCGAAAACACGAAGTAGAGCGAAATCAATTATTAATAGAAGCAATAACAGACGAAAACCCGGCAGTTCCAAAGCTTTATCCCTCAGCTACACATTTTGAAAAAGTACAAAAATACAAAAACGCTCCATATGTGTGTATATCACCTGCTTCTGTATGGTTTACAAAGCAATTCCCTATTAAAAAGTGGATTGATTTAATAAAAAAACTAGAAAACAAATATAAAATTTACCTTTTAGGTGGTCCCGATGACAAAGAGCTTTGTGAAGCATTAAGAAAAAAATCAGTTAGCCCTAAAACTTTTAACCTTGCAGGAAAATTAAGTCTGTTAGAATCAGCTGCATTAATGAAAGGCGCAACAATGAATTATGCCAATGATTCAGCTCCTCTTCATTTAGCATCTGCGATGAATGCACCAATAACTGCTGTTTTTTGTTCAACTATTCCGGCATTTGGTTTTGGCCCTTTATCAGAAAATTCAAAAGTTGTAGAAATAAAAGAGGATTTGGAATGTCGCTCTTGTGGTTTACATGGAAAAAGATCTTGTCCTAAGGGACATTTTAAATGTGCCATGGATATTAATATAGATGATTTATTATTTGAATAATGAGCTTGGTCTAAAAAGCCGCTTAGCGGATAATTTCATAAAATGCACAACAAGAATTAGTTTGTCTAACAGCATGTTAATAAAACCGCTTAGCGGCTATAACGATAAAAATTTAGTTTTAGGACTGAAATCAATAATTTGGTAATGATTAGATATGATCCGGAGGATTTAAAAAAAGCGCTTGATATACTTTTTGAGGGTGGAATTATTCTGTACCCAACTGACACCATTTGGGGAATTGGTTGTGATGCCAATAACAGTGAGGCAGTAAAGCGCATTTACGAACTTAAGAAACGTGAAGACAGCAAAAGTATGCTGGTTTTAATTAATGATACCAACCGAATACCTTCATATTTGGAAGAAATGCCTGATATTGCATGGGATTTAACTGAAGTGAGTGAAAAACCTTTAACGATTATCTATCCCGGTGCAAAAAATCTGGCAGCTAACCTCATTGCAGAAGACAAAACCATTGGAATCCGTGTAACAAGTGACCCTTTTTGTAACAGCCTGATTAAAAAATTTAAACGACCTATTGTTTCAACTTCTGCTAACATTTCTGGCCAAGCCTCGCCTGCAAATTTTTCTGAAATTTCTGATGAGATAAAAACCCAGGTAGACTATATTGTAAAACACCGACAAAGTGAAACTGAAAAAGCCAAACCTTCAGGTATTATCCAATTAGGTATAAATGGTCA
>JAOZNO010000955.1 GCA_029933755.1 Bacteroidales bacterium
TGGCTTGGCACTTTTTGAAGAAGGGGAACTAGGTTTTTTAGGAAGTTTGGCAAATTTTGTCAGAGAAAAAAAACATGGAGATAAAACATATTTTAATCGGAATTTTCATATTGAGCCAACAAACATTTGTATTTATAATTGTAAATTTTGCTCTTATGTCCGAAAAGTAGGACAAGAAGGAGCTTGGGAGTATTCAATAGAAGATATTCTGAATTTAGTTCGTTCGTATAAAGATAAAAAAGTAACAGAGGTACATATTGTTGGTGGTGTTCATCCAAAGCGTGATTTACATTACTATGGTAATATGATTCAAAAAATAAAAGAAATTATTCCTGAAATTCATGTTAAAGCCTTTACTGCTGTTGAACTTGATTTTATGATAAAAAAGGCACATGTATCGATAAAAGAAGGTTTAATAATGCTTAAAGAATATGGTTTGGATTCCATACCGGGTGGTGGTGCAGAAATTTTCAATGAAGAAATAAGAAAGGAAGTTTGTGACGAAAAATCATCTTCAGAAATGTGGTTAAATATTCATAAAATAGCACATGAGGTGGGTATACCTTCAAATGCAACAATTTTATATGGTCATATCGAAAGTTATGCTGATCGAATTAACCATATGAAACGATTGCGTGACTTGCAAGATGAGACAGGTATGTTTAATACTTATATTCCTTTAAAATTTAGAAAAGAAAATAATAACTTGTCTTATATTGGTGAAGTTAATACCATTGAAGATCTTAAAAACTATGCTGTTTCACGGATTTTTCTTGATAATTTTGATCATATAAAAGCCTATTGGCCAATGATTGGTAAAAATACGGCTCAGCTTTCACTTTCTTATGGTGTTGATGATATTGATGGTACAATTGACGATACTACTAAAATTTATTCAATGGCCGGGGTCGAAGATAAATCTCCTACTATGAATTCAGAAGAATTGGTTAATTTAATAAAAGAAGTAAATAGAGAGCCTGTTGAGCGTGATACTTTGTATAATGTGCTTAAGAACTTTTCATGAGTTTAGCTTAAAATTAACCTCTCTTACTAAAAGCCTCTAATCTCTGTTCATCAAGTATTTCAATTTTTCGACCATCAAGCTGAATTATTCTATCGGTATGGAATTCAGTTAAAATCCGGCTTACACTTTCACGTGAAGTGTCAACAAAGTTACCAAATTCTAATCTTGAAAGTGGAATGTAAAATTCTTTACTCTCATATATTTCTCTGTTGAAAAATAATAAGGCATCTGCAACTCTTCCGGGGATTTTTTTTTGAGCCCTGTTAACAGTATTGTTAAATGAATCCAATTCACTTTTACAAAGCTCAACAATAATTTCATACGAAAAGTTTGGATTTCCCTTAATAAACTGCTTAAACATATCTAAACCAATAAAACACACAACTGTATCTTCTAATGCAGTTGCTGAGTATCTGTTTGTTTTTTCATCGAAAGTAGTAGGAATACCAAGATATGTTGGTGGTTTTGATATTTTAATTATTTGTTCTGCACTTGGTCCTGCTATATGAATTTTAACAAGTCCTTTTTTTAAATAAACGATATTAGATGAGAGTGCATTTTGTTTAAATATTATTTCGCCCTTCTTAAAGTTAACTTCAGAGCAATGATTGCCCAGTATTTTAAGCTCCTCAACATTTAGCATTTTTGCTGCTGAAGACTTAATATCACATTTGGTACAATCTAAAACTTTCATTATCAAATGGGTTATAAAATGGTATTATCTACAAAGGTAGTAAAACTTCACAAAATAAAGTGAGACTTATCACATCTTGAAGCTAAATGATAAGCTTAAGGCTACCACTATTAATTACTCTCTTGCTGTAAATTAATTAGGCTGTGATATAACATTTTGTGGGTTTTAGTTTTAGCAAGTAAACTTACTTCAGTTGCCTGTCATTGTTTATCCGCAGATTATCTCAGATTAACACAGATTTAATGTGAGTGTTTATCTGCGTTCATTTGCGTCATCTG
>JAOZNO010000956.1 GCA_029933755.1 Bacteroidales bacterium
TTTCTAATAAATTTATGAACCTTTAGCTCATGCGTAGCATAATTAATCAGGCTAACTATTAAATTTAAGTTTTGAACATGCTGCTTTATTTTTACTTTTAGATACTGAATCCAGATTTGTAAAAGGAAGAGGGTCAACGAGAGATTGGGTGTTGTCATATTTGATGAACTTTCAGGCAAATTAATTAAAATATAAACAATGAATAAGAATAAGAATTTATTACTGATTATTTTTTTTATTTTCTCTATTTCATCATGTGCAGATAAAACAGAGAGAATAGGTCAAAGGCCAAATATTCTATTTATTATGTCAGATGATCATGCGTATCAGGCAATAAGTGCTTATGATAGCACATTGTTAAAAACACCAAATATTGACCGGATTGCTGACGAGGGAATGTTGTTCACAAATGCCTGTGTTACTAATTCTATATGTGCACCTTCCCGGGCTACCATTCTTACGGGAAAACATACTCATATTAATGGCAAAATAGATAATTTATCACCATTTGATACCACGCAACTTACATTTCCTCAGTTGTTTCAGAAGGCAGGCTATCAAACAGCAATGTTTGGAAAGCTACATTTTGGAAATAATCCAAAGGGCGTAGATGATTTTATGATTCTGCCCGGTCAGGGTAGATATATTAATCCTAAATTTATTACTGTTGACGGTGATACCACCATCATTGGATATGTAACAGATATTATTACTGATTTGACAATTAACTGGTTGGATGAAAAACGAGATCCAGAAAAGCCCTTTTTAATGATGTATCTGCACAAAGCACCGCACAGACCCTGGTGGCCAAGTCCTGAAAAATTTAAGGAATTCGCTCAAAAAGAATTTCCTGAACCTGAAACTTTGTTTGATGACTATGAGAATAGGGGTACAGCAGCAAAAATAGCTGAGATGAATATATTCACGCATATGCTATACAGTCATGATAGCAAAATAAGACCGGAAACTATTGAGGAAATGGGTAATGTAGAACCAAATATCCCTGAAAATGAAAATTATTTCAAAAACGGTTCTTATTATCGTACTAACAAATCGCAGAGAGAATTATACAAACCTGTAGTAGACTCAATTAATGATTCCTTTAAAAAGAATTGGCCAAATATGACAAAGGAAGAAAAAATGAGATGGAAGTATCAAAGGTATATGCAGGATTATTTAGGCTGTATTTCTTCTGTGGATGATAATGTGGGTCGCATTTTAGATTATTTAGAAGAAAATAATCTGGTGGAAAATACAATTGTTGTTTACACATCAGATCAGGGCTTTTATTTAGGTGAACATGGCTGGTTTGATAAACGATTTATTTATAATGAATCATTTAAAACTCCATTGTTGATACGTTGGCCTAATGAGGTAAAAGCCAATACAACTTGTGATGAAATGGTGCAAAATTTGGATTTTGCCCAAACATTTTTAGAGGCTTGTGGTATTAATATCCCCTCAGATATGCAGGGTGAAAGTTTAATTCCTTTGCTAAAAGGACAAAAAGATAAATGGAAAAGGGATGCAGTATATTATCATTATTATGAGTATCCGGCTGAACATATGGTCATGCGCCACTATGGAATTGTTTCTAAAGATTATAAATTAATTCATTTTTATTACGATGAGGACTATTGGGAGTTGTACGATCGTAAAAAAGATCCACAAGAAATGAAAAGTGTTTATTCAGATCCTGCTTATTCCAAAGTAGTTAAAGAATATAAAATAAAATTGGCTGAACTAAGAGTGAAGTATAAAGATTCAGAAGAACTTGATCAGAAATTTATTGATCAGTATAAGAAATAATTACTGTTTTTATTTCTTTGTGCAGCTCTGGGTGTTCTTTAATAAGTTTTGTGTAATAGCTATTGCACGAACTTACACAAAGAAGTCACAAATAAAACAAAGGGAGAATCTTATTTTAATCCCACCAGTGGGTTTAATTAACTTCGTTGAGCTCCTTTTAGTCGGTTCCCCGATGCTTGCATCGTA
>JAOZNO010000957.1 GCA_029933755.1 Bacteroidales bacterium
TTTCGGGTATGTTTCCCGGTTTTAATCCATATTGCTTAAAATCAGCAGGACTACCAGCCACATATGCTTTTTTGTTTTGTGCATAAGCACCAAATAGTAGAAATATAAAGAAAAGGCTTATTGATGTTTTTTTCATAATTTATTAGGTTATTGGTTATTCGGTTATTCGGTTATTTGTTTATTTGTTTATTTGGTTATCTGGTTATTTGGATTTACGGTTACTGAGCGAATTCTAAGTATCGCTGTCATTTATTGTCGTTAAGTCATTTGCTATGCTGTCATTTAATTGTCATTATTGTATTTAATAATTAAATCATTTTCACATCTCCACATTTTCACATTTTAAATATTTTTCAATTCAATAACCGTAATTTCCGGATCTGTACCAACTCTTCCGGGGAAACCAATATAACCCAGACCTATATTTACATACAGATATTGTTCCTGATTCTCGTGTTGATATAAGCCTCGCCATTTTGGATATTTCCATTTAACAGGGCTCCAATTTATTCCACCAAAATTTATAGCAAACTGCATTCCGTGAGTATGCCCCGAAAATGTTAAAGCAATATCTTTTTTACCTGCTACCTGCATATCAAAATGAGTAGGATCGTGTGAAAGTAGTAGTTTGAATGGAATTTCGAGTGAATTTGCAAGGGCTTTTTCTAAATCTCCGTATTGTGGAAATGGTGGGTTACCCCAATTCTCAACTCCTACAATAGCAATCTGTTCTCCGTTTTTCTCAATAATTTTTGAATCATTTAGCAGCAGGTTAAAACCCATGTTTTTTTGTCGTATTTTTATCGATTCAATATTATTCAATTTATCTTCCTCATTTTTCCAGTTAAAATATTCGCCATAATCATGATTTCCTAATACTGAAAATACTCCGTGTTTGGCTTTTAATTTAGAAATAGTATCTTCCCAACCATCAAGCTCTGCAGCTATATTATTAACCATATCGCCGGTAAAGAAAATTACGTCAGGGTTTTGCTCATTTATTAAACTAATTGCTTTTTCTAATTGATCTTTATGTCCACTAAGACTTCCAATATGTAAATCAGAAAATTGTACTATTTTAAAACCATCAAAACTTTTGGGTAGCATTTTAAATGCTAAAGTCTTTTTTACCACATTAAAGTTGAAACGTCCTGCTATAATTCCATAAAGTGATACAAAAAATGGTATGGCAGAAATGATTAAGCCTATTTTTGTAATAAAATCAGATCGACTAATTTTTTCAGCATTTTCAAAAATGAGTTTGTCTGGTGTAGAAACTTTTTTTAGCAAAAAGGCAATTATTTTACTGAAATCTTCAATTAATTGAAAACTTAGTATAATCAATTTTGGTAAGGTGAAAACAACAAAAAATGCTCCTATAAATAAAAATAGCTTTGATGAGCGGAGATCAATTTGTCCGGGGAAAAAGACATAATAGAGCCAGCTTGATAGTAATATTACCGGAATAAGCCAGAATGCCGTATAAATAGTGTATTTGATATAGTTGTCAAGTTCTGAACTATGTGTTCGTATTGACCTGAAAACATACAAATCAATAGCAAAAAATATGATTGAGATGATAATAACGCGTGTGAACATAGCTTGAAATACATTTTAATTTAACATTTCGACTTCGCTCAATGTAAACAATTTGAGGGGGTTAAAAGGTAGGTTAATAGGCTAATTGAAATAGAAAAACCAAAAGTATAAAATTTATGGGATACTGCAAGTTGTAAAATTACTTAAATGAGGGCAATTGGCTTTAATTCTTTTTTACAAAACAAACTTGAACATTTTATTTTATCTGCAGATAAACTTTCTCTTTTTTTGTCCACAGATTTCTCAGATTTACACAGATGAATCAGATAATCAGCATAAGTATATTTTTTGTTTAAATCAAGCTGTAGTTCCATCATGTGTTCATTTTAAAAAAAGATACGAAAATTTGCTAAAAGTACGTTCATTGTTCGTCATTCCGAGTGAAACGAAGGAACT
>JAOZNO010000146.1:0-281 GCA_029933755.1 Bacteroidales bacterium
ACAAAAAACAAATTATTAAACAGTTAAGGAATCCCAGAACATCTAAACTTAAGCCAATTCAATATATAAACCACTCAATTGTAAGCATATATTATTTATTACGAACAAACTTATAAATTAACCGATACAAACAATCAAAGCTTAAACCTTAATTTATGAATAGAGTCCTATCCTGGCTCATCTTCCACTACGAAGAAGTGCTGGGTATCATATTTTCACTTCTCTACCTTTATTTTTCCATAAAACAGAAAATCTGGCTTTGGCCAAGGGGTCTTATTAGT
>JAOZNO010000146.1:291-7810 GCA_029933755.1 Bacteroidales bacterium
AAACCGGATTATATGCCGATATGGGATTACAAGTTTATTATATAATAATTAGTATTTACGGATGGTACTACTGGGTTTATGGCAAATCAGTAAATAATATACTTGAAAAACCCAAAGTTAAATTTACAAATAAAAAAACAGCAACGGTTTTAATTATAATTACATTAATATTATTTATCATAATATCACAAATTTTATTAAACTTTACCGATTCTCAAATTCCATATTGGGATGCTTTTACAACAGCATCAGGCATTACTGCTACCTGGATGCTTGCTAAAAAACACATTGAACACTGGTTAGTTTGGATTGTAGTTGATCTTATATCTTCCGGATTATATTTTTACAAAGAATTATACTTAACCGTTTTTCTTTACATGGTTTATACTATGATGGCTATTTTGGGTTTTTTACAATGGAAAAAGGATATTAATAAATCATGACAGAGAGACTCAAACGCATAGTTATTACAGGCCCTGAATCAACTGGTAAAAGCGTATTAACTAAACAGTTGGCAGATTATTACAAGACTAACTTTTTGCCAGAATATGCCCGAACATATATAGAGAATTTAAATAGAGCATATGACTATAATGATTTAGTGATTATTGCAAAAATGCAGATAAAACTGGAAAAAGAAGCTTCTAAAAAAGCAAGTAACTTTCTTTTTATTGATACAGGTTTAATTATTACAAAAATATGGTTTCAGGAAGTTTTTAATAAATATCCTGATTGGTTAGATACCTCAATAATAGATTATTTGCCAGATTTTTACTTAATTTGTAATTGTGATTTAGCCTGGGAAAATGATTCCGTAAGGGAAAATGGTTCAGACAAGCAAAGGAAATACCTAATGGATAGATATATTAAGGAAATAGAAAGTTATAAAACACCATACTATATTATTTCCGGACAAGATAAAGTACGCTTAAAAAATGCAATAAATTTTATTGATAACCATTACAAGTTAACAACTGTACATTAAAGAATAAAAAGAGCATGAAGAATTCCGAAGAATTTGAACTACTGGCATCAACCCTTTTTGGACTGGAAAAGATACTGGCCAAAGAAGTTGAATCAATTGGGGGAAAAAACATTGAAACATTAAATAGAGCTGTAAAATTTACAGCAAATACAGAAATAATGTATAAAGCAAATTTAATGTTACGAACTGCTTTAAAAGTTTTAAAACCTCTGGCAAGTTTCAAATCAACTAATCAGTATACGCTTTATGGTAATGTTAAAAAGATTAATTGGGAGAAATATCTAAATATTGACACAACATTTATAATAAAACCAGTTGTATTTTCAACACATTTTAGGCATTCAAAATTTGCTGCTCAAAAAACAAAAGATGCAATTGCAGATTTTTTTAACGATAAATACAATAAAAGACCTTCTGTAGACCTTGATTATCCAGACGTACCAATTCACCTTCATATTTCAGAAGATCAGGTAACCATTTCACTGGATAGTTCAGGAGCACCATTAAATCAAAGGGGTTACAGACTAAGTGGTGGAGATGCACCTTTAAACGAAGTATTAGCTGCAGGATTAATTCAATTGAGCAACTGGGAAGGCAAAAGCAATTTTATTGACCCAATGTGTGGATCAGGTACTATACTAATTGAAGCAGCTATGTTTGCATTAAACATTCCAGCAAATATTAACAGACTGGAATTTGCTTTTATGAAATGGCCGGATTTTGATAACAATAAATGGAAAGAAATTATTAATGAAGCAAAAGCATCAGTTATTAATGCCGATGAGCTTAAAATAAAAATAATTGGTTCAGATATTGAATTAAGCCAACTTGAACTTACACAAAAAAATGTTAGTAGAGCAGGCGTAGGGAAAATAATAAAACTTAGAAACAAAAGTTTTGATAAATTCATTGTTCCTGGAAAGAAAGGACATGTCGTTTTTAACCCTCCTTATGGTGAACGTATAAAACTAGAGAAAATTGAACAGTTTTATGAAGAAATTGGGAATAAACTTAAAAATAGTTGGTCTGGATATCAAGCCTGGATCTTAAGCTGTAATTTTGATGCAATAAAAAAAATTGGATTAAAGCCTGAGAAAAAGATAAAGTTGTTGAATGGAAAACTATCCTGTAAGTTTCTTAATTTTAAATTATTTGAAGGTAGTCGTAAAGATTATTTACAACAAGAATAAAAAGGCATAATAATTGTGTAAACAACTAACGTTTAATATATTAAATAGCAATAGTCTAATTTGATTTAATTCTTGTTAATTATTTTTTGCTATTTTTTGTCAATTATTTTTATATATTTGTAATAGTATCGTTAAAATGCTGTTTGAGCTTGCTATAAAAACCAAACATTCAATGAAATTTGATATTGAGGAATGGTATAAAGATTTAAATAAAGGTGACATTATTTTGAGTCATTATGGTAACATTTCTGCAAGTGGAATAACAGTTATGCTTGATAAAATTGAGCAAGAAGTAAATGAAAGAGCGGAAAAATCAAAGCTTCGAAAACGAGTTCATAATGTGATGATTGAAGCTTTGCAAAATTTATATCATCATACAGATAATCCGCCAAAAAATGTTATTAATAAATTTGGTAAAAATTTTGCTACATTTGTTCTGAAAAAAGAATCAGAAAATAATTATAGCTTTACCAGTGGGAATTTTATAGATAAGAATAGAATAAAATCCCTTAAGGACAGAATGGATCAAATAAATTATCTGACATCTGAGGAATTAAAAATTTTATATAAATTAATATTGAATAACGATGAGTTCTCTGACAAAGGCGGTGGTGGTTTAGGACTAGTAGACATTGCGAAGAGAACAGGACATGAATACAATTATACATTTAATAATTATACTGACGATTTTTATTTTTTTTGTTTAACAATAACAATAAGCACATAATAGTTAATCTTACTTAATATATGGAAACTTTATCATTACAAGGCTCGCCAAAAACCCCAACCATTGAAATGAATGCAGAAAGTGGTGTAATTGAAATTAAAGGAAGATCAATTCCTGAAAATTCAATTGATTTTTATCGCCCAGTTGTTGAATGGTTAGATTCTTATGCAGAAACGGCTGCTGAAGTTACTGAAGTCAATATACAATTGGAGTATTTTAATACCAGTTCTTCGAAATGCATACTTGATGTATTTAAAAAGCTTGAGAATGTATTTAAGAATAATGGTGAAAAAGGAGTTACAATTAATTGGTACTATGAAGAAGATGATGAAGACATGCTGGAAGCCGGTGAAGATTATCAGTCTATTTTAAAGATTCCTTTTAAAATGATTGAATTAGAAGAATAATTCGTTTTATTCTATTATTTCTTTAATTTAAAATTATCCTTTGCTATCTTATTTAGATATTGGCTTAAATCTAGTATTTTGCTTAATACTCTATAATACAGTAAAAAGTATAATAAAAAGCTAATTACCCAAATTATTATAATATTTACTTTTAAAGTACTGTACGCTTTACCAAAAATATATTTAAAAGGTGCATAAAAGTGTGCTTTTAGAAACTTTGATTCCGAATTAAAAAATATCGGATCTATTTTTTGGTATAACTGTCCATCGTACTCAATAAATGGTGTTAACTCATCAGAGTTTCTAACAAATTCATTTAAACGTTCATTATGATAATCACGTTTTAACTTTTTAAACTGTTCTTTACCTAAAATACTTTTCTCAAGCTTATTAACTAAGTTATCCTTTTTCCTATTGGCAATCAGGTATCGAGAATTGTAGTATGTTTTTAATCTTCCAAAATAACTCCTAACCGAATCAATAAGTTCTTCATTAGCTCTGTTAATATCAATATCATTAACATCTAATGAACAATTTACGTACTTATTATTAGTTTTTTCTTTTTGTATTTCATTTCTAACCAGAATAAGGTCATTGCTTAACTTCTCAAGTTTAGTTGAATCATCCTTATAAATCTCATATTGAGTTATTCTATTTTCCAGAGTTTTTAACCAATAGTTTTTCTTATAATCTGAAATACTTTTTTCTTTATCAAAAGAATAAAACCACTCTTCATAATCATTATTTTTAAACTGATAAACTGCAAGTGCCTCATATGCCCATCGAGAAATCATTATTTCTCCATACCAGGGAATGCTGTTGGGTGAAGATATATTGGGGTTCAGTTTATCAAATTTAACAATTATTCCACTCAGAAGAATCTGCGGAATAATTAAAAATGGAATTACAATATAAATCGTAACTGTAGTTTTAAAACCATCTGAAATATTTAAACCCATAAATGAGGCAGCAACCCAGGTACTAAACAGAACTATCCAATATTGCAAAAACATACCGTTCACTCCCATAACTGAATTACCAATTGCCACATATACAAATGATTGAAAAGCCGAAATAGCAACAATAACCATAATTTTAGAGAGTAAATAACTTCCTCTGCTTAAATTAAGGAATATCTCTCTTTTAAGAATTAACCTATCTTTAATAATTTCCTGAGCACTTAAAGATAAGCCCATAAATAGAGCAACAATAACCGACATAAATATATAGACGGGTAAATTAGGATTATCCCTTAAGGAATAAGCAAATTCATTGCTTGGATCAATGTTATAATAACGAGTAATATATGATAATATTAATGCAAGTAAGGGTGCCTCAAACAAATTAATGATTAAATATTGTTTATTAGCCAGTTTAGATAATACATCTCTTTTTACGTACGTAACTGCTTGTTTTAGTTTATTGGGTATTTTAAATGTAACTTCAGGCAGTTCCCTTACCAAAATAGATTTTTTGTGTACTTTTTTTTCATAATTCTTATAAAAATCATTCCACTCAACAGGGTCTGTTTTTCGTGTTTGCGTTAAACTACCATACTCATCTACAACCTGGGCTTCAACAATATTAAAAATTTGCTCAGGGTTAACATTTCCACATACTGAACATTCACTTTCATTCCAATTTGCCTGACGAATACACGATTTAAAATAGCTTATTGATTCTACCGGATTCCCGTTATAAATTATATAACCACCCTGATCAAGAACAAATAGACGATCAAAACGCTTAAAAATATCAGATGAGGGTTGATGTATTACAACAAAAATTAGTTTTCCTTTCAGTGCTAGTTCTTTTAATAAATCTAAAATATTTTCTGAATCGCGGGATGATAAACCTGATGTAGGTTCATCTAAAAATAAAACTGTCGGCTCTCGAATAAGTTCAAGTGCAATATTTAATCTTTTTCGTTGACCTCCACTTATTTTTTTATCTAAAGGAGAACCAACTTTCATCATTTTCACTTCATACAACCCTAAGCTTTTCAACAGTTTAAGAACCACCTTAAGTATCTGAAATTCAGAATAATTACCAAAACTCAATTTTGCACTATAATATAAATTCTGATATACAGTTAGCTCTTCAATCAGCATATCATCCTGACTTACGTAGCCTATTATATCCTCAATTTTATCTTTTTCTTTATGTATATCAATTCCATTTATCAATACCTCGCCACTGGTTGGCGTATAATTGCCATTTAGCACATTTAAAAGTGTAGATTTACCAGATCCACTTGCGCCCATTATACCAACCAGGTTTCCTGACTGAACCATAAAGTTCATTTGGTGCAAACCAACTACACCATTCTTAAACTTATAAAGTAAATTATGAGACTCAAGGGCGACCTGTGCTTTTGATTTGTCAATATCATAAGCACTGATTATATCACTAAAATAAATAGGTTTAATTCGTGCATTTTTAATTGAAGAACCCTGCGAAAGAATATGCACCTTAGTTTGATTGAGCAACTGGTTGTTTATATAAAGCTCGTTTTCACCACTAAAGCGTAATAAATGCATGTTTGCAGCTGGTATAGCACAAATAAGTATCTGTCCTGAAAAAGATTCTGAAACAAAATGCATGCACCTACCACTATCAAAATTTATTTTTGAATTAATAATAAGAATATGTTCTGAATCTTGATAAACGCCATCTTCTGACAGCACAAAATATTTTATTTGTTCATAATCAGCTTTGCTTACATGAAATATTTCTGTAACTGTTAAAACAAATTCAAACTCCTGTTTTGTAATATCGTCCTCAGAGTTTATAAACTCTAACAAACGGACAACAACAACTAGTTTCTGCTTTTGAGTAAGCTCTTTGTTAATTTCTGTACAAATCATTAAAACTTTTACAGAGCTGGCAGCAGTATGCTTAATACTTTTTATTTTTGATTTGTGCTTTTGTTGATGAATGGCGTAATAATAATCAAACACATTCAAATACTCATCAACCAAATCTTTATTAAGTTGTTGTTTAAGAAATGATTCAACAATAGGACGCCGATCAAGGGTATTGCTTTTTGGATTTGCAATGATTGCAAACAACTGCATTAAAGCTTTTAGAATCTTTTCGCTCATTTAGAAGACTTCACCGAAAATTATTATATCCACTATCATTGGCTAAATTAAAAAAATAACCACACAAAAAAAGAAGGATTAAGTATTAATTATTAATTAATAGTATATGTTTTTCAAGTTAGGTATAGGGGGTATATTTAATCAATTGATTAATTATTGATTTTCATGCAGTTATAACTTACCAAAAAACTAATTAATGAACTTGAGAGGATTTATAAGTAATATCTGATTCCAAACATAAGTGACTCTACAATTATTACTTAAAATAACAAATACTACCAAATTCACTGTTTGAAACCAATAAGGAGGATAGCGAAGCCTGATTCCGGACCTTTTGGGTCAAGTTGGGCTTCAATAATACATTCCGTTGTAGAGGTGAATTTAAAGTCCCAATATGGAGAATTTTTGTAATTTCTGTTTGAAAAAAGCTCATTTCTATCCCTGTCATAAACTGAGAAAATAAGGTTTCCATTTGTCAAGCCACTACAGGCTGCCACGCGATAGGTGCTGCCACCATAAAAAGTTGCCCTGAACTCAGCTATTTCATCACCATTTAGTAAAGAAATATATTGCTGACCATCAGAAACATAATCATTAGTTAGATTTGAGGAACAAAACTTAATTTGTGTCTCAGCCTGCCCAAATACTCCAAATTTAACAGTTACAAGTATTAAAACAGTTATAAAATAATAGCTAAATTTATTCATTTATCTTGATTTAAGAGATCTAAATTTATCTGTAACAGTTAATTAATAATTTTCATTCTAATTGAATCCACCATTTCCGTAATTTTTTGAATTTGGTATTCGTTGATTATCGTTTTTGAGCTACTTGTTATAGTTGTAAGTTTATTAAGCTCATCCACAATAGGTTCCGAATAAGTATATTCAATTACCACTCCATCAAAAATAGCTGCAAGTTCAACCAACTCCTCCAAAAAGACATCAAATTCGTCTGATATATTTCCATAATAAGGCCGCATTAACTCAATAAGATTATCCAATGGATGCTTCTGTTCACCTACTCGACTTAAAATTTCTTCATTACTGTTTACATGAAGAATTCTCGTCATTATATATAAACTTTCTATCCAACCACCAGCAAGT
>JAOZNO010000147.1 GCA_029933755.1 Bacteroidales bacterium
TGCTTTTTCAAGAATTTCGTATGACATTCCGTCAACTTTAATATCCATCTGGCATGCGGTAATTCCTTTTTCAGTACCGGTAACTTTAAAATCCATATCACCTAAATGATCTTCATCACCTAAAATATCAGAAAGAACGGTGTATCTGTCTTCATTATCCATAATCAGCCCCATTGCAATACCTGAAACCGGACGTTTAATCTGGATACCTGCATCCATTAAAGCCAAAGTTCCTGCACAAACTGTTGCCATTGATGATGAACCGTTTGATTCTAAGATATCAGAAACAATCCTAATGGTATATGTATTATCATCCCCGGAAGGAAGCATACCTTTAAGTGCCCTGTGTGCTAAATTACCATGACCAACTTCTCTTCTGCTTAATCCTCTTACCGGACGGGCATCACCAGTTGAAAATGGTGGGAAATTATAATGTAATAAAAACTTATCTCTACCTTGAACTAAAACCTCATCAATTATTTTTTCATCCATACGCGTACCTAAGGTAACGGTGGTTAATGATTGTGTTTCACCCCTTGTAAATATTGCAGAGCCATGTGCTGAAGGTAAATAATCAATTTCACTCCAAATTGGACGAATATCAGTTGATTTTCTGCCATCAAGTCTAATACCTTCATCTAAAAGTAAGTTTCTGATTGCTTTCTTTTCAACATCATGGAAATAAGCACCAATTAAAAAGTCAAATCCCTCTTTCTCTTCTTCACTTAAAGTTTCAAGTAATTCCTCTTTAATTGCTTTAAAGGCATCGCTACGATCATGCTTTGCTAATGATTTTTTAGCTACATCATAAACCTTTTGGTACGAAAAGTCATTTATTTTATTAAATAAGTCTTCATTTTTTGCGTCACCAACATATTCCCTTTTTACAATATTAAGGTCTTTTGCCATATCAATTTGAACCTGACACTGAACCTTTATCGCTTCATGAGCAAATTTAACAGCTTCAAGCATTTCTTTTTCAGAAACTTCATCCATTTCGCCTTCAACCATCATTACATCATCAATGGTAGCAGCAACCATAATATCAATATCGCCAAGTTTATTTTCTTGCATTGAAGGATTAATTTTTAGCTCACCGTTAACTCGGGCAACCCTTACTTCTGAAATAGGGCCTTCAAAAGGAACATCAGATACTGAAAGTGCTGCAGAAGCAGCAAATCCTGCTAATGAATCAGGCATTGATTCCTCTTCAGCTGAGATTAAACTAATTGTAACAAAAGTTTCTGCATGAAAATCAGCAGGAAAAAGGGGACGTAAAGCCCTATCAACAAGCCTTGATACCAAAATTGAGCTATCACCCGGTCTTCCTTCTCTTCTTAAAAAACCACCTGGGAAACGACCAACTGCTGAAAAATTTTCTTTGTATTCAACCGATAATGGCATGAAATCAGCATTTTCTCTTTGTTCTTTTGCTGATACAACGGTAGCCAGTAACATGGTTTTCCCCATCTTTACTACAACGGCACCATCTGCTTGTTTTGCTAATTTACCTGTCTCTACGGTAATGATTCTTCCATCACCAAGATCTATATCTTTTTTATATAAATTGTACATAATATTTTTTGTTTAATTTTTAATTCTTTGGAAAGATATTCAAATAATACCTATTTTGAGCGGAAATTCCTGAATACTTTTAATTATTGTTTGTCTATAAAGTAAATGTTTTTACACATTTTTTCTTTTTCTTATTTTTTGAAACAGCAGTCTTCAGCTCTCAGTAGCCAGTCTTTGCAAAGTTCCTGCAATCTGTAAACTGCCAACTTCTTTATAGATGAAAATAAATTCCAGAAATGGGGAGAACAACTATTTTAAGCATTAAAGACACAAACAATTAGAGGTATATCTGTATAAAAAAAGGCAATACCAGATTGCCTTTTTTTATTATCTTCTTAATTTTAACGACTTAATTACGGTACGGTATCTTTCAATATCGGTTTTCTTTAAATAATCAAGAAGTCTTCTTCTTTTACCAACTAGCATTAACAGAGCCCTTTGTGTACTGTAATCTTTTCTATTACTTTTTAGGTGATCTGTTAAATGACTAATTCGATAAGAAAAAAGAGCTACTTGTGCTTCAGAAGTACCTGTATCTGTTTCTGATTTGCCATACGTTTTAAAAAATTCTTTCTTCTTTTCTGATGTTAAGTACATATTTTTTCTATTTATAATTTACCATGCGATTTAATAGCTTGCAAAAGTAGATAATTTCTTTTAAATCACAACATTTTAATAAAAAAACTTTAATAACTTTCTTTATAGGCTTTTACCCATTCTGGATCTTCCATTGCATTAAGTAAGCGAAAAGCTTTCTCATCATATATATAGTCTGAAAAACGATCAATTCCAAACTCACGAAGAATAATCATTTGTGCATTAGTTGGCAAAAAAGGTATAGAATCATTTTGCGACCAACCCAAATTAGCTTTGTTATAAGTATGACCAAGATAGTCACCAAGTTGTTGATTTGGGTTTTCGGTGTATCTCAATTTCCATAAAGAACTGACAATATTTGGGTTTTTTATTTGATATTTTTCAAAAAGGTTTATTTTTTGTGGATTTCCTAATGATTTTTGCTTTCCTACTGCCTGGTACATAAAAGCATCTTGTGTAAGTAAAATAATTTTCCGTTTTCCATTAGGCAAAGGTTTTATAAGTGCAAAATTAACAAGACCACCACTCATATTTGTTTTAATATTAAAGCCCAAATAATATTCCTGATATACAGAATCTTCACCAAATGGAACAATATCATCGTCCTGTGCAATGAGTACATTACTAAAAGAAGCTAAAACAAGTATAACACTTATTAAGTGTTTCAAATATTTGAATAATTTCATAAAAAACCTATTAAATAATTAATGTAAAGCAAATTAACAAAGTTATAATATAATCACATTTAATATGTGCATAACGTTAAACTCCTTTTTATAATTGCCTAATTTACTATCATTTTCAAAAACAAGTGATTATTAGCATATAAGTTTATGTTAAGAAAAATATGGTAAATAAATTAGGTATGGTAAATCCTCTTACCTTTGTCTTACAAAATTAAAATTAATTGATATGGCAAAAATTACAAAAGATGATGCATTAAGGTATCATTCCGTAGGGAGACCTGGTAAAATAGAGGTTGTACCAACTAAACCGTATAGTACACAAAGAGATTTGGCGCTTGCTTATTCGCCAGGAGTTGCTGATCCATGTCTGGAAATAGAAAAAAACCCAAAAGATGCATACAAATATACAGCAAAAGGTAACCTTGTTGCGGTTATATCAAATGGAACAGCAGTATTAGGACTTGGAAACCTTGGAGCACTTGCCGGAAAGCCAGTAATGGAAGGTAAAGGTTTGTTGTTTAAAATTTTTGCCGATGTAGATGTTTTTGATATTGAAGTTGATACAACTGATATTGACAAATTTGTTGAAACAGTAAAGGAAATCTCACCAACATTTGGTGGAATTAATCTTGAAGATATAAAAGCTCCAGAATGTTTTGAAATTGAAAAACGTCTTAAAGAAGAACTGGATATTCCGATAATGCATGATGACCAGCATGGTACAGCAATTATTTCTGCAGCAGGTATTGTAAATGCTCTTGAGTTAGTAAATAAAAAACTTGAAGATGTTAAATTGGTAGTTAGTGGTGCTGGTGCTTCTGCTATGGCCTGTTCACGCTTAATTATGTCTTTAGGTGTTAAACCTGAGCATGTTATTATGTGTGATAGCAAAGGAGTTTTAAATGAAGAAAGAGATAATATAAATAAGTATAAAAAAGAATTCGTTACCAAAAGAAAAATTTCAACTTTAGAAGAAGCAATGGTTGATGCAGATATTTTTCTGGGATTATCTGCTAAGGATATTGTAAACAAAAATATGGTTAAGAGTATGGCAAAAGATCCTATTGTTTTTGCTATGGCAAATCCTGACCCTGAAATTTCTTATGATGATGCTAAAGATGCACGACCTGATGTAATAATGGCTACAGGACGCTCTGATTACCCAAATCAAGTAAATAATGTCCTTGGATTTCCATATATATTTAGAGGTGCTTTAGATGTTAAAGCAACAGGAATTAATGAAGAGATGAAAAAGGCAGCTGTTTATGCAATTGCGTCTTTAGCTAAAATGGATGTTCCTGAAGATGTTAATACCGCATATAATGCTAAAAACCTAAAATTTGGAATGGATTACATTATTCCTAAACCACTTGATCCCAGACTAATAACAGTCGTAGCACCAGCAGTTGCAAAAGCTGCTATGGAGACAAATATTGCTCAAGAACCTATCACAGATTGGGATGCCTACAAAGTTGAACTGGAAAATCGTTTAGGCCATGGCAATAAGCTGATAAGGGATGTAAATGAGAAAGCAAGGCAAAATCCTAAAAAAGTTGTATTTGCTGAAGCAACTAACTTTAATGTTTTAAAAGCGGCTCAGGTAGTTGTTCATGAAAAACTGGCCAAGCCAATTTTGCTCGGTAATGTTGAAGTAATTAATCAACTAATTGAGGATAATCAATTGGATTTAAAAAATGTACCAATCATTGACACACGTTGCAAAGAAGAAGGTCCAAGGCGTGAAAGGTATGCAAAAGTGCTTTGGGAGAAAAGAAAGCGTAAAGGCTTGACCTTTGAAGAAGCTCAAGAGCTTATATTCAACAAGAATTATTTTGGGATAATGATGGTTGAGACTGGTGATGCAGATGCATTTATTTCAGGAACAACGGCTAAATATGCACAAATTATGAAGCCAACGCTTGAAATTATTGGAACACACCCTAAATATAATCATATGGCGGGAATGCATTTGATTATGTCAAAAAGAGGGCCTTTATTTTTTGCAGATACAACCGTTAATAGACAACCTTGTGCTGAAACTATTGTTGAAACAACTTTGCTTACTGCAGCTACCATAAAAAAATATGGAATTGAACCAGTAATGGCAATGGTTTCTTATTCAAATTTCGGCTCAGTTAAAGGTGGTAGTCCCGAAAGAGTTCAGGATGCTGTAAAAATATTACATGAAAAATATCCAGAAATTATTGTTGATGGTGAAATGCAGGCAAATTTTGCATTTAATCAGAAAAACCGTGAAAAACAGTTTCCATTTACAAAATTAAAAGGAAAAAAGGTGAATACAATCATTTTCCCAAACCTAAGTACAGGTAATGCTTCTTACAAAATGATGCAGGAATTAGGAGAAGGAGAAGTTATTGGGCCGGTATTAATGGGTATAAAAAAACCAATACAAATTCTACAGATAGAAAGTTCTGTTAGGGAAATTGTTTATATGGCTACAATTGCTGTTATTGATGCCCAATGTATTGAAGATGATGATTGTTATTAGATTGATTAAAGGCTAATAAACCTTTGGTTTTGAAAAAATAAATCTCAAAATATAATAGAACTGTAGAGACACACGGCCGTGTGTCTCTACAAATCAATCAACAAAATCTATATTCAAAATAATATTTTCATTCTTTAGCTCCATAAGCTAAATCTCCAGCATCTCCCAAACCGGGAACAATGTAAGCTTTTGCAGTAAGCTCATCATCAACTGCACCTACCCAAAGGGTAATTCTTTCTTTAGGTAAATTTTTTCTTAAATACCCCACTCCCTCCTTACTAGCAATTATAGAAACAATATGAGTATGTTCCGGAGTGCCTTTACTAAGCAGGCTCTTATATGCTAAAACCATTGAAGCTCCAGAAGCCAACATCGGGTCAGAAAGTATCATAATTTTATCATTAATTAAAGGTGAGGATAAATAACCAAATTGTATATCAAAAGTTCCATCTTTATGGTATTTTCTGAAAGCTGAAATAAAAGCATTTTCAGCCCCGTCAAAATAATTTAATAAACCCTGATGCATAGGTAAGCCAGCACGCATTATTGATGCCAAAACAATCTTATTGTCAGGCAGTAACATCTTCGAGTTACCCAATGGAGTTTTAATCTGTTTCTCTGAGTAATTCAGTGTTTTGCTAATTTCATAGGCAAAAATTTCACCAATCCGTTCAAGGTTACGCCGAAACCGCATTGGGTCATTTTGTATATTAGCATCACGCAATTCTGCAATGAATTGATTTAGTATAGAGTTATCCCTAAGTGGTAAGTTTATCATCTTTTAATCAATCTTAATGGAAAAAATAATTTATTAATTTTCATGGCCGTATAATTTGCCGGTTTAGCACCAAAACCAGCATAAAATCTTGCAATACCATCAATGTTTGAGCCTTCAAAATCCAGTATCATGTTTCTTGAAGCATATTGCTTGATAAACTCATCTATTAATAAAAACATAGCTCCAGTTTCTTTTGCTTCTTCATTGGCAACCGAAAGTATAAAACAAACTTTTTTATTTGAATGAACAAAAAAACCAACTGCACACAAACTATTTCTCTCAGTATAAGCGCCATATAATTGCCCTGTTTTTTTTCTTCCTGCCCCTGCTATTAATCTACGTATAATAGCAAGATCTTTTTCAGTATAGCCCTGTTTATTCCCACTTGAATCAATAAGATTTAGTACATCATTTGGTTTTAAACCCGGTACAATTGTAACTTTATTTTGAATTGCTTTTCGAATATTTCGAATCGTATTTTTTTTATACCTCATGAAAAGACTTTCATAGTCCTTTATTAACTCCAATTCATAGGTTATTTTTTGATGAGTTTTAATATTATTATCAGGGCTAATTAAATTAAATTTATTCAGACATATTTCTACAAAGCTGTACTTTTTAGGTATTGATTTTACAAAACGAAAAACAATTTCTTCAGAGAGGTTTTGTGATGAAAAAACACCAAGTTGCTGTGTAAATGCAGGTTGATAGAGATATGAAATACCAAACTTCTTATTATAAGTTAAAGGCATAACCGTATCATAATCACCCATAACAAGTGCTTCCCATTTTTCACACACAATATCTAAATACCAGGAATATGCATACACAATACCATTAATAGAACCTGCAATGCAGTTGTCCCATTTTTTTATATCTATTTCATTCTGTTTTAGATAGCTAATTTCCATTTTTTGCAAATTGAATCATCTGCTCATAGGTAGTTTTCCAATTTTTCCAACTTTCTGTATTACCTAAAGACTCATTATGCCATAAACTTACAAATAATCCTTTTACTTTTTTTACATTTTTAATAATTTTTTCAATTTCTTTAGTTGCAGCCACAGCATCTAAATTATTATACTGTTTTAAACCCACATCCATTAATGCAAAAGGTGTAATTTTTAAATTCTCAGACTTATTAAGCTTTAAATTAAAAAAGTAAAATGGCGTACATGTTCCGGCACGAAAACCAGGAATAGAAACATAGCCCATACTGTAGTCTTCTTTAATACCGGACCTTATCAGGTTTTGATAGGTTTCCGGAAGTTTTAATATTAAAAAATGCTGCCTGCTTTTGGTAATTAGCTTTCCTGATAAGTTTTCTAGTTTTTGTTTTTCTAATTTAACTAGTTTTTTATTTTTGTTTGATGAATATGACGGATGGATGCCTATTTCGCTGTTTATTGACAAATAATTTACTAAACTTTTAAAATACTTGTTATCAGGTGAAATATTTTTATCGTTTTTAGCATATTTTGCTGTAAGAAAAAAATAAACTGCTTTTACATTATATTTTAAGTGTATTTTCTCAATAAATTGATAAGTATCATAAGGGTCTTTGCTTTTTTTAAGATGTACTTTCGCTTTTTCAGCAAATTGTTTCCACTTAAAACTCAACAACAGTTTTACTGACGATAAAAAACTACGCAAAAATCCTTT
>JAOZNO010000958.1 GCA_029933755.1 Bacteroidales bacterium
ACACATAAAGCTGTTACCTTTGCACGGGAAAATGTAAAAAAATATAAGTGGTACGCTAAATTGGATATAAGAAAGTACTTTGATAGTATCAAGCATGAAATCCTTTACAAAGGATTATGTAAATTGGTTAAAGAAAAGGAATTACTTTATATATTTTGGCAAATAATCAGCTCTTACCAAACAAGCAAAAACAAAGGCTTGCCAATAGGAAATTTAACCAGCCAGTATTTTGCCAATTTTTACCTGTCAATGTCTGATCATTATGTCATTGAGCAACTACATACGCCTTATTTGCGCTATATGGATGATATGCTATTGTTTGGTAACGATAAACTTGAACTACATAACAAAGTAAATATGTTTTGCAGATTTGTAGAAAATAAATTAGGGTTAAAGTTTAAACCGCTAATATTAAATAAAACCAGGTTTGGCGTTCCTTTTCTTGGATACAAGATTTTTGCGGACAAAATTTTATTAAATTCAGCCAGTAGAAAACGGTTTAGAAAAAAATTATGGCAATATGATAGAAATTTAAGCAATGGGTATTGGACAGGGCATGAATATCAGATCCATATTTTACCTCTGTTAAGTTTTGTTAGAAATGCAGAAACCAAAGGATTAAGAAAAAATTTGTTAAATTTGCATTAAGGGTGTCGGTTGTAGGGTTCGAATCGTGTTAATCGTGGCGGTAGCTGGAACAACAATGCAGAGAACTGTCGTTCGGCCAATCGTAACAACAACAATCCGAACAACAGGAACAATAATCAGGGCTTCCGCCTTTCTCGTTCCCATTAGCTCAGAAAAAGGATGGATTTCCGTTTGTGAACAAACCGGATCCGGTTCCAAATTTTAGGACAAATATTTTCTTAAACCGTTTCTTTTGGTAGGCTTGTGCCGGATAGCCAGGTTCGAAGAACGAAGCGGTTTTTTTAACTAATTTGCGAATTCTTCAAGACTTAGTAGGTTTAGTTTGTTGGTTTGAATTAAGAAAACTTAGCAAGTCAAGTAACTTGCAAGGTCTTGGAGACCTGGTAAGTTTTATTTTGGAATAGGTATAAATTAACTAAACTTAGCAAGTATTAAAAACTTATTAAGTTACCACAACTTGCAAGGTTTTCAAGATATTGCTAGCGGAACAGATACTGGTAAGTTTAAATTGTTAAAAGGGACAAAACTTAGCAAGTCAAAAAAAGACTTACTAAGTTACTGCAAATTGCAAGGTCTTTAAGATTCCGCTAATGTGGAACAGGCTCTGGTAAGTTTGATTAAAACGTTAACACATGAAAAAAGATTTTTATGCACCATTAGAAGCCGATTGTTTTTTTCATATTTATAATAGGGGTAATGATGGGATAAATATATTTTATGATAATGAAAATTATGGGTATTTCTTAAAGAAATTTGATGAATATTTATCAGCCTATTTATCTGTTTATTCATATTGTTTGTTGCCGAACCATTTTCATTTTTTAGTGAAAATAAAAAGCGAACAAACTGTATTAAAAGCTGCAAATAAAATGAAGGGCATTGAAAGAATAAAAACAACTGCCCTTAAGGCCAATAATGATATAGTTGCTGCTATTGTAAGTGAACAGTTTCGCAGGTTTTTAATGTCTTATTCCAAAGCTGTTAATAAACAAATAAGGCGGGATGGAAGCTTATTTACGAAAAGATTTAAACGTATACGCATAAATACATTAGAATATCTGCAAAGACTTGTGTTTTATATTCATAATAATCCTGAACACCATGAACTATGCGATGATTTTAAAAATTATAAATGGAGTACATATAATAAGATTTTATCATCGCAGAAGAGTAAATTAATGAAAGCCGATGTTTTAGACTGGTTTGAAAATGAAGAAAACTACGTGTATATGCACAAAAGCAGCTATGATACTGATGATATTAGTGAAATTGAGGATTAATCAAATAACTTGCAAGGTCTTGGAGACCTGGTAAGTTTTAGTTGTTTGTAGGTGAGAATT
>JAOZNO010000959.1 GCA_029933755.1 Bacteroidales bacterium
AAATGAAAATGAAGAGCTTATTGAAAATCCTGCCGAAACACAGATAATTAACGCAACAAAAATTACAGGTAGAACGGCAAAAGGCTTAGGAGTAGGTTTTTTTAATGCCATAACTTTAAAATCAGTGGCTGAAATTCGTGATACACTAACAGGAAATGAAAGAGAATACATTACCCAACCATTAACTAATTATAATATACTTGTTTTTGATCAAAATTTGAAAAACAACTCTTATGCAAGTATTATTAATACAAACTTGATTATTCCTGATAGTAAATATACGGCAAACGTTACTGCCACTGAATTTCTCTTTAAAAATAAAAAACAAAACTACCTGTTTGGTGGAGCGGCAGGTTTAAGTCAGATACATGAAGACTCTGAGGATACAGAATTTGGTTATAAATACAACTTTAACTTTGCAAAGACTGGTGGAAATTTTCGTTTTGGTATAGCCCAAAATTTAGTTGATGATAAATTTGACCCTAACGATATGGGTTTTCTCTTATATAATAATTTTGTCCAAACCGAAGCGGAAGTCAGTTATCAGATTTTACAACCATACAAAAATTTCTTGAATTGGCTGGTAAGGTTTGACTCTGAATATGAGAGTCAATACAATAAATCGAATTTTGTGCGTTGGCAGATTGGGATGGATATGTCCACTGTATTTGAAAATCGATGGGATTTTGGTTTTTTCTTTGATGCTACTCCATTGGGGGAGGATGATTATTACGAGGCTCGGCAAGACACGCAAGTTTATAAAATTGCACCTGCTACCTATGGAGGAACTTTTTTTGGAAGTGATCGTAGAAAAAAACTATCATTTCGAGCTTTTTTAATGTATTGGAAATCAAGTTCTGAATACAATGAAAATACTTTTAGGGGTAGAATTTCACCAACCTGGCGTGTTAACGATAAATTGAGATTTACTTTGGAAGTTCGCCCTGCATTACAAAAAAACAATTTTGGTTATGTTGATGAACTTGTAGATACAATAATTTTTGGAAGACGAGACAGAAAAACAATTGCAAATACAATAAGTACAGAATTCACTTTTAACAATAAAATGTCCTTAAGTTTACGAGCACGACATTATTGGTCTTCAGCACTATACAAACAATTTTACACATTAAACAATGATGGTTCGTTAACAGAAAATGACCAGTACAATGAAAATCAAGATATTAATTTTAATGCATTTAATATTGATATGGTTTACACATGGCGTTTTGCACCAGGAAGTGACCTTCTGATAATTTGGAAAGAAGCCATCTATGATGATCTTGTAATTTCAAATAAATACTTTGAAAACTTAGATCATACATTTAGTGCTTCACAAACCAATCTCTTTTCAATTAAAGTACTTTACTATTTGGATTATTTGTATTTGAAGAAGAAGAAATAAGAAAATTGTTAAATTGTTGAGTCCGCTCCGAAAAGCCGCTAAGCGGGTAATCCTATAAAATGCGGAAAGCCATCAGCCCGCATATCAGTCTGTTAAAAACCCGCTAAGCGGCTGTAAACTGATAATCTAAATTAAGCTTTTTTGCTTTTTCAGGGCAAGCTCAAACTTTATGTGTTAAAAATCTGTTTTAACACAGTCGATAGCTTGTTTCAATAAATATAACAGGTATAGCCCAAGCCGAACGGGAGCGTTTATATTATTCCTTCGTGTAAGTCCCAAACAGGAAAACACATTTCATATTCATTCCATAAAATATCCCCATGTTCAATTGAATAGGATTTAAATAGCATCTTGTCAAGGTATTTTTTCGTCATCGGGTTTCTGGCTTTTTCAAGAAACCTGGAAAAATCAATAGTCTGTTTAACACCGTCAGAAAACAAAAAATCTATTTTATATTCTCCCAAATAATTCGCTTTTTGTATTGAAACAATCATAGTCTATATTTTCTTCGTTATCCTTTCTGATATAATTTCTTTATTGAATACAAAAAAGTCAACCCATTTCCTAATAATGTCATCTCT